>JADLBG010000198.1 GCA_020847895.1 Bryobacterales bacterium | reverse complement strand
CGGCATTTTCGGTGACGATGAAGAGCTTCGATGCCTGAAAGCTGGTCATCAGCATGTCGCGGATCTGGTCCGCGCTGGAGCCGATGAGCCTGTCGATGTAAACGCGGCGCACCTGGAGCAATTGCTGGAGGCGTTCTTCTTCGAACCGGCTCCCTGGGGTAGAGGGAGCGGGCGCGGGCTCCTGCGCGGACGCGACGGCCAGCCACGTGATGAGGACGAAGGCGCGCATCGAGTTAGCCCCTGCCCGCCTTGCGAGCCTCATTGTCCTGGAATTCGACCTTGCGGCCGGTGCGCGCCTCGAGGCTGGCGAGCGCGGTGCGGATGTCATTCTTATCCACCGTGAAGACCATGGCCTGCTGGCGTCCATCGTCGTCGACATAGCCGATGGTGAGGAAATGCTTGCGCTTCTTGCTGAGAATGAGAACGGGCGAGATGAGGATGGCGAGGGCATAACGGCGGCTGACGGTCTGTCCGTATTCGAGCAGGTTGACATGCTCATAGAGCACTTTGAGGGTGGCGGTTTTGGTGACGAAGATGAGGTAATCGCGGTCCGTGGTTTTGAGAAGGCCGTTGATGCCGGCGGAGATGCCTTCGACGGTGCCCCCCACGTACTCGACACGGCCGCGGTTGCCGATGACGGCGGGGAGCGGCGCGGCGAGGGCCAGGAGGAGCAGAACCGGCCGGCGGGTCATGGAAGGGAATTCCCCGTCTCGGGCATACAAGTGGTAGTCGCGCGGGAGGGGGAAAAATCTCATCTGCAACCGTGCCAATCCGGGCAGCATCCTAAAATAGGAGAGGCAGGGGACAGGAGATGTTTGATCTCGACAGCAAGCTGCAGGAAGTGGACCCGCGGATACCCGAGGGGCAGGAAGAGGGCGTGATCATCAGTCCGGACACGCGGCGGGGGAATCGTATTCCGCCGGGGCAATCACGGACGCGGAAATGGCCGGTGCTGGACGCGAGCGGCACGCCGAGAGTGGATATGGAGAAGTGGCGGCTGCAACTGGTGGGACTGGTCGGCAAAGAGGTAAGTTTCTCCTGGGAAGAGTTCCTGGCGCTGCCGAGGGTGAAAGTGTTCGCCGATTTTCATTGCGTGACGCGATGGTCGCGGCTAGGCAACGTGTGGGAAGGCGTTTCGACGCGAAAGCTGGTGGAACTGGCCGGTGGAGTGAAGAAAGATTGCCGCTACGTGTTGGCATGCGGCTATGACCACGGCTGGACCACGAACCTGCCGGTGGAGGATTTTCTCGCCGAGGACGCGCTGGCGGCGATTACGCACGATGGGGATCCGATTGATGATGAGCACGGAGGTCCGGCGCGGCTGATTGTGCCGCGGCTTTACGCATGGAAGAGCGCGAAGTGGCTGGCGGGAATCGAATTCCTGGAGAAGGACCGGGCCGGATTCTGGGAGCGGAACGGGTACCACATGCACGGCGATCCCTGGAAGGAAGAGCGGTTCGGATACTGATGGGCATGGAAGTTACAGGCAAACTGGCGCGCCGTGCCATTCTGGGAGGAGGGGCGGCGTTCGCTTCCGCCGGCGCGCTGGGCTATGCGGCATACCGGAGATTTCCCCTGTTTTTTGAGCAATATGTATCGGAAATGAAGTTACCAATCCTGCCGGCTCCGCGCGTGCCGGATCCGAAGAAATGGCCGGATAAGGGCATCCATTCGGCCTGGCTGGGACACAGCACGGTGCTGTTGAAGGTGGATGGGTACACGATTCTCACGGATCCGGTGTTCAGCGACCGCGCGGGGATTGACCTGATGCTGTTTACGTTGGGTGTGAAGCGGATGGTGGCTCCGGCGCTGAGTATCAGGCAACTGCCGCACGTGGACCTGATCCTGGTATCGCACGCGCACATGGACCACCTGGACACGCCGTCGCTGCGGAGGCTCGAGAGCAAGGCGGTACAAGTGGTGATGGCGTCGCAGACGAGCGACCTGATCCGGGCGGAGCGGTACGCGAAGGTCACCGAACTCGGCTGGGGGCAGTGGGTGCAGGCGGGTCCGGCGAAGGTGACGGCATTCGAGGTGCGGCACTGGGGCGCGCGGATGCAAACCGACACCTACCGCGGCTACAACGGCTATGTGGTGGAGGTGAACAGGCGGCGGATCGTGTTCGCGGGCGATACGGCGCTGACGGACACGTTTCGCGAGGTGAGGGCGCGGGGCGCGATCGATCTGGCGATCATGCCGATCGGAGCGTACAATCCGTGGATCCGGGTGCACTGTTCGCCGGAGCAGGCCTGGCGCATGGGCAATGACGCGGGCGCGGAGTATATCCTGCCGGTGCATCACCGGACGTTTCACCTGAGCCGGGAACCGGTGGGGGAGCCGTTGGACCGGCTGCTGAGCGCGGCGGGGAGCCGTCCGGAGCGGGTGGCGCTGCACGGGATCGGGGACGAATTCCATTTGTCGTAGGGGAGCGGGAGAAAGAGCAAGCAACAGGAAAACCTTTCGAGGCGCTCGGGGGTTTACACTGGATGAAGGATTTTCCAACCGTATCCGCATGTGCAAGAGTCGTATTGTTTCCCTTCTGGCCGGAGCGCTGCTCG
>JADLBG010000197.1 GCA_020847895.1 Bryobacterales bacterium | reverse complement strand
TGGCGACTTCGCGGATGGAGCCGCCGGCAGGTTTGCCATCGGCCAATCTGGTGACCGCGAACTCCACCACCGCGATGGCGCCGACAAACCGGCGGACGCATTCGCGACTACCTGCCTCCGGGGCCACACACACTGCTTTCCTCGGATTGGGGCTGCGGTAAACCTCGAGCCGGCTGCCCTCGTAGGGTGGGGGAAACGTAATGCGCATCCTGATCGAGCACTCACCAATACGAAACTCGTGGAGGGAATTGAGCCCTGCCGCCATGGCTGAAAGGCCGGACCATAGGAGCGGCAACATGGCTGTGAGGGCAAGACACGGACCGGAACCCATGAGCCGCAGTCTCGGGTATCGGTGCGCGGCAATCCATTGACAACCGCTGATTCCTGTCTGAATTTCATATGACCTGGCAAATATCTGAAAAAAAATGATTTGCCGGTGTCCGTTACCAGTTCGCGCGAGGGTTGCATGGCTAGGGCGGCGGGTTTCGCTCTCCCCCGGAGTTTGAATCCGTAGCTCGAATTTCGACTGTGACCTTCTGAAAGCCTCGTGGTGACTTTAGTCACAGCACGGCGGGGGCCATGGCCGTATTCTCGATCAGACGAGGAGTGTACACCGGACAGGCGATGAACATCTGCCGTCTATGCCTGAACCGGATCGAGGCGCGAATCGAGTACTCTTATCAGTTGAGGAAATAGGCAACCGTGCAATCCACCGGACATTCCGCTCGCTTCCTCCGCACGGGGTGGGCCTCAATTCTGGCCCGCGCCACAGCGGCGCTCCTGCTGTTCGAACTCGTCTCCGGTCTGGCGATCACGTTCGGCCCGTTTCACGCGGCAGTCGAATGGGGCCTGCTCGCGCACACTCTGATAGGCCTGGCGGCGATAGCTCCCATGGCCTGGTATTTCGCGCGCCACTGGAAGGACTACACCGGACAAGCGATGTCCGACGTGCTGTTGCTGGGCTACGTTGGCCTGGCCGCCCTGGCCATCTGCGTCCTGACCGGGCTCGTGGTTACCTGGCAGGGGCTGCAGGCGGCACGTACTACGCCGTGGCTGCGGTATCTGCACCTCATCGCGGCGCTGTTTGCCGTGGTTGCCTCGGTTCCCCACATTGTCATCTCGTGGCTTCGCCGGAGACGCACGGAGTTCACGCAACCCGCGCGCGGATGGCTTGCCGTGGCCGTGGCGGGCTGCTCGGCCGGAGTGTGCGCAACGGCCTTGCTGACGCTGTCCTACTCGGGCATGAAGTACCGCAATGAGTTTCCGCCCGATTACAATTACCTCTACGGGAAAAACCGTCCCTTTGCGCCGAGCCTCGCCCGCACGTCCACCAACGGCGCCTTCGACGGCCGCTCGCTGGCTGGTTCCGCCACCTGCGGTTCGAGCGGCTGCCATACGCAGATTTATGAAGAGTGGCAGCCGAGCGCGCACCGTTATGCCGCCATGGACCCTGTCTTCCAGGGCATCCAGAACGTCATGGCCAAGCAGAACGGCCCGGAATCCACCCGCTACTGCGGCGGGTGCCACGACCCGATCTCGCTGTTTTCGGGAACCAAGAACATCTTTGTGGAGAACCTCACCGGCCTTGACGGCTATAACGAAGGCATCTCCTGCGTTGCCTGCCATGCGATTCAGAAGACCGATATACGGGGCAACGCGAACTACACGATCACGCAACCCGATGAGTACTTGTGGCAATGGAGCGGCCCGCACACCGCCGGCGCGGCGGCCCGCGACTTTCTGATCCGCGTCTGGCCGGCCCGGCACAACCGCCTGAGCAAGCGGATGTACAAAAAGCCGGAGTACTGCGCCGCCTGCCACAAGCAGTTCATCGACCAGGAGGTGAACCGCGTCGGGTGGGTTCAGTTGCAGAACCAGTACGACAACTGGGCGGCAAGCCACTGGAACAAGAAAGGCGATGCCCGCGCGACCGTCGAGTGCCGCGAGTGCCACATGCCGCTGGTGGAATCCACCGACCCCGCCGCCGGCGACTCGACAGACTACAACCGGAACCCGGGCGACCGGAAACACCGCAGCCATCGTTTTCTCGCGGCCAACAACTTTGTCCCCAGCCTCCTGCGCCTGCAAGGCGCGGCGAAGCACACAGAGTTGACGGAACACTGGCTGCGGGGGCAGATCGAAATTCCCGAGATCCGGAACAAGTGGGCGGAAGGACCCGTGGTCAAGCTGCGCCTGGAGGCTCCGCGCACGGCGGCGCCCGGGGAGAAGGTGCCTGTGCGGGTGGTCCTGGTCTCCAACAAGGTGGGGCACGACTATCCCACCGGGCCGCTGGACATGATTCAAAGCTGGGTGGAGTTGCGTGTCCAGGATGATAGCGGCCGAACCGTTTTCACCTCCGGCGAGCGCGACGATCGCAACTTTCTCCGGCCGGGCACATTTCTGTTCAAGGCGGAGCCTGTCGACCAGTACGGCAACCTCATCGATCGCCACAACCTGTGGGAGATGGTCGGCGTGCGGTACCGGCGCTCGTTGTTCCCCGGCTATTCGGACACTGTCGAATACAACGTCCTGTGTCCGTCGGGCGGGCCCCAGGCGCGGGCGCGGGCGGGCGGCGATGTGCGGCAATACTCAATCAGCGCCCGGAAAGCGGGGAAGATGCGCGTCACGGCCACGCTGCACTACCGCAAGATCGACCAGTTTCTGCTGAATTACGTGATGGGCGAAGAGTCGCGCCTCACCTCTCCGGCGGTGGACATCGCCAACGCCGCTGTCGAGATTACGGTTGAGCCCAGGGGGAAATGAAATCGTGCCGGCCGCCGCCCCGCCGCCTCCCCGCAGACCGGTTTCCCGGCGCCGCCGGCGGATCCTCTGGACCGCGTCGACACTGGCCTCGCTGGCTCTGATCAGCGGCCTTGCCGCCTGGCGCATTCACAAAGACAACGAGCCCGAGCAATACACTCCGGGCGAAGCGTCGGATGACGTTACCTCGGTCATCAGCGAACAGGCGGCGCGGAAGGCCGCTCCCGCCGGACCGGCCCGCACCGAGGCGAGTTCCCGAAGCGCCGATGCCTTGCGCGACGCGGGACGGCCGCTGCCCGCCGGCGCGCCTGCGCCGCGGTTCACCGACGTCACTCAGGCCGCCGGACTCGCCGGTTTTCGCCAGTTCCAGGGAGCACGCACATCGCAGTTGCCCGAAGACATGGGGTCGGGACTCGCCTGGGGCGATTTCGACGGCGATGGAAATGACGATCTGTTCGTGGTGAGCGGCGGCGGCGCGCTGAGCCTGCCGGATTCGCAACTCGCCCCTTCGAAGCTCTACCGCAATCTTGGCGGCGGCCGTTTCGAGGAAGTGAAGGACTTTCCCGAAACCCGGATTCGCGGCATGGCCGCGGCCTGGGGCGACTACAACAACGACGGCTGGCTCGATCTGATCGTAACGGGGTACGACACCATCCTCCTGTTCCGTAACGATCACGGCCGTTTCGTTCGCGATGGCCGTTTTCCTTCTCCCAAAGGCTTCTGGTCCGGAGCGGCGTGGGGCGATTACAATCGCGACGGCTTTCCCGACCTTTACGTCTGCGGCTACGTGAAGTACGTGCCCGGCAAGGGGGACGCGGCCGGCGTCTCGCGGCAGTTCGGCATGGAGGTTCCCTTCACGCTCAATCCGGCGTCGTATGAGCCGGAACGAAACCTCCTGTTCCGCAACAACGGCAACGGCGCCTTCACCGAAGTGGCGCGGGAAATGGGTGTCGCCAACCCGGAGGGGCGCAGCCTGAGCGGACTGTGGCATGATTTCGACGGGGACGGCTGGCTGGATCTCTACGTTGCTAACGATATTTCCGAAAACAGGCTGTACCTGAACCGGCGCGGCAAGTTCGTTGACTCCGGACGAAGCGCCTGGGTGGAGGAATATCGCGGCTCGATGGGACTGGCGGCGGGCGATTTCGACCGCGACGGCGATGACGATCTGTTCATCTCACACTGGATCGCCCAGCAGTATGCGCTCTACCAATCCCTGCTTTCCGAGCAGAAGGAGGCCGGGGAGAAAGCTGAACTCCACTTCACGGACGTCTCCGAAATACGCGGCATCGGCCAGCCTTCCATGCAGATGATCGGATGGGGCGCCGGCTTCGCCGATTTCGAGTCCGACGGCTGGCCGGATCTGGCGGTGGCCAACGGCAGTACGTTCGAGTTGAAGGAAACCGGGCCGCGGCGTCTCGCCCCGATGCCGTCGTTCCTGTTCTGGAATGCGCGCGGGCAATTCTTTCACGACCTCGCCCCGTGGAACCAGTCGCTGGCGCGGCCGCATGTCAGCCGCGGCCTCGCCGTCGCGGACTTCGACAACGACGGCGCCATGGACATCGCCATTGTGGATCACGGCGAGGGCGTACGCCTGTTGCGCAATGACATGCCGCACGGCAACTGGGTGGAGATTCGCCTTCACGGCCGGGCGGCCGGCGGCCAGTCCGTGACGGGCTTCGGCGATGGCGCGGCCGTGACTGCCTGGGCGGGCGCCGTGCCTCTGCGCCGCGCCGTCACCAGCGCGTCCTATCTATCGCAGGACAGCCGCCGGGTGCACATCGGTCTGGGCGCGGCGTCGAAGATCGACCGGCTGGAAGTGCGATGGGGAAACGGCCGCGCGGAGACGTGGACGAATCTGGCGGGGAACCATATTTGGGAGATCACCGAGGGCGGGCGCGAGCCGCGTTTATTCGCGCCGCACGGGCCGCGTGACCAGCGTCTGGTCATGCGATTCTGGGAGAAGCAGCGGGCGGCGATGGATGCAATGAAACGCGAGCATGATCCGGCGAAGGCGGCGGGACTCTTTCGGGAAGCGCTGGCCATAGACCCCAGGCATGAGGATTCGCTCTATTACCTCGCCAACTGCCTCGCGGCAGGGGAAGACGCGGCGGGCGCGGTCGCCGAACTGGATAAGCTGGCGCTGGTCAACCCGCAGAGCCACCGGGCGCTTCAACGCAAAGGCGAACTGCTGGCGTCATCCGCATCGTCCCGTGCTCAATTCCTTGCCGCTCGAGCGCCTCTCGAAGCCGCGCTGCGGCTGAATTCCGAGGAGACCGGGACGCTGGTGCTGCTCGGCGAAGTGGATTTGGCGCTGGGTGACCTGCACGGGGCGGATCAACGGTTCACGCACGCCTGCCAGGCCAACGCGCGCGCCGCCAATGCATGGTTTCTGCGCGGCTATATCGCATGGCGGCGGAAGGATGGACGGGAAGCCGCCGCAATGCTCACGGCAGCGAGAAAAGCCTTGGGGCCGGACTGGAAGCCTCGCGGCGCCGTGCTCGAAGGGGATGTAAAACACAGCATGTACAAAGAAGCCGGTTTTCTGAACGTGTTCGCCGAAGGGTGGGACGGGAGCGCGGCGCCTGACCGCGCGTATGCTCCACTGGAGGGATACCTGGGCCGCTTCCGGCGTTAATTCACCATGGGCGACATCGAAGCGATCAAACAACACGAAGCGGCATTGCAACGCTCGGTAACCGTCTGGATTGTGACGGGACTCCTGTTCATGCTTCTGCCGGGGACGTTTCTCGGAGCATGGAACCTCATCTCGATATCGGATGAACACGGCGCCGCCAATGTGGATCCGGCCTGGATTCAAGCGCACGGCCACGCCCAGATTTTCGGCTGGATCGGCTGCTTCATTCTGGGCATCGGCTATTACTCGCTCTCGAAGATGCGCGGACAGGCTCCGGTTGCGGTCAGCCGGGCATGGACGAGTTGGGCTCTGTGGACGGCCGGTGTGGGGCTGCGGTGGGCAACGAATCTGTGGCGCTGGGAATGGCGTCTGACCTTGCCCGCCTCCGCAATTCTCGAACTGGCGGCGTTCCTCCTGTTCTTCCTCACCGTTCGGGGCCATCGCAGCGAAAAGGGTTCCGGCGCGGCGGGCGTCCAGACTTCGCGAATCTGGATAGGGATTGTCGTCGCAGGCACAATAGGCTTCCTGCTGAGCTTGCTCGGCAACCTGGCCGCGGCATTGCAATCGGCTTTCACCGGGGCCGGTCCGGCGGTGGCGGCGGGGTTGGATTCGCGCCTGCTCGCGCTGTTTACCTGGGCTTTCCCAGTGGTCACCATTTGGGGGTTCAGCGCGCGCTGGCTGCCGACTTTTCTGGGTCTTTCCAATCCTGATGACCGGCTTCTGAAAACCGCCGTCGCCGGCAACACGGCCGCCGTGGCTTGTGCGCTCGGCGCATGGTGGTTTCCGGCAACGGCGCTATTTCTGGCGGGGTCAATCACTGCTTCGGCCGGGTTGCATATCTTCGCTCGCGGAGAGCGGCCGCCGAAGATTGTGGGTGTGCACGCGACCTTCCCGCTGTTCGTCCGTATCGCCTACGTCTGGCTGCTCACCGCCGCCTGCATTTCGTTGAGCGCGGCGGTCTGGGATAGGGCCGGCGGCCTGTGGGGAGCGTCCCGCCACGCCCTGACGGTCGGATTCATATCGACGATGGTCTTCGCCATTGGCCAGCGGATCTTACCCGCGTTTTGCGGCATGCGCGTACTGTTCAGCCCCATGCTGATGTT
>JADLBG010000196.1 GCA_020847895.1 Bryobacterales bacterium | reverse complement strand
TGCCATCCGGGCTCATCTCCGGAGCCATGGCATTGCTCAGGTACAAGACCGCATACGCAAGGTAGATGGCCGCGAAGAGCCACTTCCAGAGCCTGCCGAGCGGCGGCAGCGCCGGAGCCCGCGAGGGGCGGAACACACCCCTGGCCCACCCGGCGGCCAAAATGGCCGCGCCCAGGGCGAAGAATACGCCCTTGCGCGCCAGTTGCGCGGAACACAGCGCAAACACCAGCAGGTGCAGCAGGGAAGCCCCGCACACCAGGCCGAGCAGCCATTCCTCCTCGCGGTACAGGCGAATCTTCAACCGCTCGAGCAGCAACCGGCCCAGAACGTAGGCCGAAGCCAGAGTCAACAACGCCCCGAACAGGATGTAGGCAGCTTTCGGCATCACTGTTCGAACCCGGCCCGCACCAGCAGGAAACCCAGTTTCACGCCATCCTGCGGCGACACGTACACTTTGTCCACCTCGGCCGCCACCGTCACCGGCTCACTGGTCTTCAATAGGCTCTCCGGAACTTCCGTTTCGTAATGCTGATCTCCCGGCTTGCTGTAATGCGCGCTCCCCAACGCCTTGCCGTCGATCGAAAACCGTACCGTCACCGGACCCGTGAATTTGAAGGTCGCCTCGGCCAGCACGAAATCCATGAAGAATTTGAGTCCCTTCGTCTCCGTGAGAAAAAAGCGCAGTTCCGGCCGCTGATTGGTCCAGCGCCACTGCGAAAGCGGCTCGCCGCGCAGCACGCCGCTCACGATATGGGAATCCGCCAGCGGAGAATCCATGGCTATCACGGATCCCACCGCCCGCGGTTCGGCGTTCTGAGGCGCAGCCCGCTGCATCGGCGGCGCATACCATTCCGGTTCGGGCGTACAGGCGCTCAGGCACAGCAGGGCTGCGGCGGCAATAAACAATCGGCGAAACACAAAACTGCGAGTATAGCGAAGTCAGGCGCGCCGTCTCGCCACCGCGGCGGAGCACAGCGCTAAGATAAGGTGCCGATGCCCCATCAATGGCGCGCTCTCATTGTCGATGATGAGCCGCTGGTCCGCGCGCGGATCCGCAGTCTGCTCGAAGGCGCCGGGGACTTCGAGATCGCCGGAGAGTGCGGCGATGGCCGCGGCGCGCTCGAGGCCATCGAGTGCGATCGCATCGACCTCGTCCTGCTCGATATCCAGATGCCGGAACTCGACGGCTTCGCCGCCCTGGAACTCGTCGATTCCCGCCGCCGGCCCGTCGTCATCTTCGTCACTGCCTACGACGAATACGCCCTCCGCGCTTTCGAGGCTCATGCCATCGACTACCTTCTGAAGCCCTTCGACCGCCCCCGCTTTGAGCAGGCGCTCGACCGCGCCCGGCGCATGCTCTCCGCCGAGGACCGCCGTCAGCAGGACTCGCAACTGAAGGCCCTCCTGGCCGATTACCACGCCCGCAAGCGCTACGTGACGCGCTTCCCCATCAAACAAAACGGCCGCATCCTGTTCCTCAAAGCCGAAGAGATCGACTACGTCGAAGCCGCCGGCAACTACGTCTGCCTCCATGTCCGTGGCGAATCCCACATCCTGCGCGACAAACTCGGCGACATCGAAGCCCGCCTCGATCCGGATCGTTTCGTGCGTATTCACCGCTCCACCATCGTCAACATCGAGCGCATCCGGGAACTCCGCCCATGTTTCCACGGCGATTACCAGGTTCTGTTGCGCGACGGCACGGAACTCATGCTCAGCCGCGGGCGGCCGAAGCAACTGGAAAAGGTCTCGGGTCTCTTCCTTACACGCTCGCGGGGTGAGCAGGACCGTGGTCCGGGGGAATAGGAACAAGACCCCTGGCGTTTCCTCGGGCTTCTCCTCTAGAATGAGAAAACTGCCTCATTCCCCGAGGGGCGCCTGCCGATTGATGAGAGCGAGCGTATTTATACATGACCTCGGGTAGCCGTCTCCTTTATCTTGGCTTCGCGGCCTTCTTCTCTCCTTCTCTGTCCGGACAATCCCTTCCCAGCCTGCTGCGCCCCGCCGAGGGAGACAAGACGGTGCGTGCGGCCCATGCCAGGCTCTCGAGGCCCGGAGTCGAAATTCGCCGCTCCCGCCTGGTACGGGTGGATCAATCGGTACTCCTCGCCCCCGTCGATGGCCCCCGCAAAGTGGATCTTGACCTGTTCGCCGACGCGAAGTTCGAAGTGGAAGAACTGCGTTCGGAATGGACCAATCAAGGCGCAACGTTCATTTGGGTGGGAAGGATTGCCGGAATGACCCGCGGTCAGGTGATTCTTGCCGCCACGGGCGACATCGTTTCCGCCAACATCACTACGGATGAAAATGTCTTTTATTGCATCCGGCCCGACAGCGGCGGTGTTCAGATTCTCGAGGAGGTTCAGCCCCAGTTGGGACAGTTGCGCGACGACAAGGTACTGGTCCACCTCGATCCCTCCGATGCCGCCGCGGAACCCTCTTTCCCCTCCCTTCCCCTGAAAATGACGGAGCGCGCCGCGGCCAGTTCCCAGATCGATGTCCTGGTAGCCTACACGCAGGCCGCCCGCTCCGCTGCCGGAGGCACAGCCACAATTCAGAACAACATCCAACTGGCGGTGGCGGAAGCCAACCAGGGCTTCCTCAACAGCGCGGTAGGCATCACCCTGAACCTGGTGGGAAGCATGGAGGTCAACTATGACGAATCCGTGCACATCGACCAGG
>JADLBG010000195.1 GCA_020847895.1 Bryobacterales bacterium | reverse complement strand
CCAGCCAATCGGCCGTACGTTGGAGTGAGCTTGCGCCGCTGCTCAAGGGCCGCGAGATCTCGGTGAGGTTGAGCGGCGGGGCAATCGTGGGAGGGAAGTATTCCGGCATTCAAGCGAACACCCTGACCATGCAGGCTACCAGGACGAGCGAACCTTCCAAACACCCGAAGGGGGTGACGCAATTGGCGAGGTCCGATATCGAGCAGATTACCATCCAGCGCCACGTCGGCTGGAAAGGAAGGGCCATCGGGTTGATTGCCGGCGGAGCCGTTACCGCTGTCGTCGTCGGAGTGATCTCTGCCATCGCGAAGAATGAAGGCGGTTGGGGCTCGGGTTATGCGGGCGTGGCCGGGGGAGTGAGCGCGGCGGCAATCGGCGGCGGTTATCTGATCGGCTGGCTCGCGGACCGTGAAGGCTCCCGGCCGGAACAGGTGGTGCAAATTCTGCCGGAGGGCGCCGGCCAGTAAGGCGTGGCGGATGACTTCATCCCAATCTCCGTCCTACCCATGGCACGGAGCCGTCTTCCCACCCGAGCGCCACCATGCCTTCCATCCTGTCGCCGTGGACGGCGCCGGTGAAGATGTAGTGAAAGGCCATGCCTTCGTGGCGGCCGTGGGAGCGGATCTCGACCTGATCGCCGTTGATGCTGCCGGTGAGAGTGCCCTCGGGAACGACGGGACTGCTGTAGACGCCGCCGAGTTTGTTGCCGTTGTTGTCGAGGTAGAGGCGCCACGTCGTGGAACTGGCGAGGAAGGTGATCTCGATTTCCCAGCGGCCGGTAAGGTCCGCCGCCCTCGGCTTGACGGCGGGCTTGGGTTTGGGGCCTGGGGCGTTGCGAAACTCCTGGTAGAGGCGCTCGGCCACGATCTTGTATTCGCCCGGATACATGGCCGCGGGCCGCAAAACGAAGCCGTGGCCTTCGCCTTCGGCGTGCGTCATGATGCGCGGATTGCCGTCGAGCAGGCGCTTGCCGAGTTCGCCGCTCTCGAGGCCGATGCGATTGGGGTCCCATTCGATCTCGAGGGTCGGGTAGTAGCTCTTCACCTTTGGGATGATGAGCCTGCCGGTGACCCCGGGGGCCTGCTCGATGCGGGCTTTGATGTGTTCGAACCACTCCGTCCACTCGCGATCTTCGGCCTCGCGGCTGCGCGTGGAGAATAATGTTTCGAGGGCGACGGCGACGCCGACAATCTCCTCTTTGCTCACTTTGATGGAGCGGCCGAAGGTGATGTGGGGAGAACTGACCTGCCAGGCGGAGCGCACGAGGTTCTTGCGCCCGGAAAGGATACCGGCGGTCTGCGGGCCGCGGAGGATCTTGCCGCCGCTGTAGGCGACAAGGTCGACACCGGCGGCGAGGTACGGGTTGGGTTTCAGGGGAAGGTCCGCGGCGGCGTCGATGAGGACGGGGACACCGCGGCGGTGACAGGCGTCGACGTACTGCGCCAGGGTAAACCTGTTGCCGCCGCCGAGCAGGTTGGCTTGCCCGTGCGCGAGCGCGGTGCGCGGGTTGAGGGCGCGTTCGAGGTCCGCGAGGGTGTCCACCTCGATCATCTTCACTCCCACGGAACGGACGGCATGATCGTAGTAGCTGCGGGACCAGGCGGGGACGACGCACTCGTTTTTCATGCCTGTGGTGACGGGGAGTTTCTGCATCTTCTCGGGGTCGCCGCCGGCGACGCAAGCGGCGGCGCCGCAGGTGACGGCTCCCGCGGCTCCGGAACTGACCATGGCCGCTTCGCTGCCGAGCAACCGGGCAATGCGCGGCCCCACCTTCGCCATCAGTTCATCGATGTTGACGTGGTAGTGGCTTGCCTGCTCGACCGCGGCGATCACTTCCGGCAACTGGCGCGAACCGCCGTTAATGGTGTAGGTGGAGGTGCAGTTGATGAACGGCTCGACGCCGAAGCGCTGATAGACGGCCGGTCCCGAGCCGCGCCTGGGCAACACCTCGGCCGCGGCGGCGCTTCCGCCGAGCAGGCCGGCGAAGCGGGCGAGCAGGCCGGACCGGAACAGGGAACGGCGGCTGGGGATTGGCGGCGTGATGTTCATCGGGGAAGAATATCACGATGCCGGGCCGCGCTTACTCTGACTGCAAGAGGCGCCGCGCGTTTCCCGAGAGGATGGCGGCTTCGTTTTCTCCGGTGATGGCGGATTCTTTCAGCTTCAACACCGCGGCTTCGAAATACTGGAAGGGCGCATGGGAGCCGAACAGGAGACGCCGAGGGGTAATGACGGACATCAGATCGCCGGCGCAGCCGACTCCTTCGATCATGGCGAGATCGAAGTGGACGCCGGCGCGGGCCAGCGCGGCGAGGGCTTCCCCGGCGGGCGCGCGCATGCGGTTCAGGACGACGAGTTTCACTCCGGGGGCTTCGGCGAGGGCTTTGGGCAAGGGCTCCGGATCGAGAGGGGGAATACGCATCAGAGGGTGGTGGCTGCGCTCATCCTCCATGTTGAGGGCGAGTTGCACGATCAGCTTGCGGTCCCGGGCGGCGCGCAGCAGATCCGGGAAGGCGGCGTCGGAGAGCTTGTAGCCGTGGTAGTTGGGATGGAGCCGGATGCCGGGCATGTGGTGAACTTCGTGGCAGCGGCGCAGATCCTCGCGCCAGCCGGGCGCGCCGGGATTGACGGAGCCGAACGGCAGCAGGAATCCGGCGCCCGCGGTCTCGCAGGCCCTGGCCAGCCGCGCATTGGCGGCGCTGGTGTCGCGGTGGAAGACACCCTCGAAACTGCCCGCCCACGCCTCTGTGACGCCGCGGCGTTTGAGGCGGGCCACGAGGTCGGAGGGGGTGTCGCCGGGAAAGCGGCGGAACGGCCATGGCCCGAGCGATACGTTGACGTCGATCATACGCGGATCCCCTTGCGCTGAAGGATGGGCATCATCATTCGTTTGAGATTTTCGCCGAGGATCAGTTTGCGATCGGCCTCGCTGATGTCCGCGTCCATCACCTTGGCAAGCTGCGAGGCATAGCCGCGGCCGGGAGAGTCACTGCCATACATGACGCGGCGCGCGCCGAGCTCGCGCACGGCCATCTCGACGAATCCGTTCGTAGGGTCGCCGCCGGCGACGTCGGCGTAGACATCGGGCAGATGGCGGATGGCGCGGATGCCCGTCTCCCATTCGCCGCCGGTATGCCCGCAGATGATGGGAACACCGGGATGGCGCGCGGCGAGGGCGGCTACGTCGGCGGGTTCCGATTCCCCCGGCAGGTTGCCCGTGGTCTTGTGCCAGGTGTGCTGGAAGATGACGGCGTTCATGGAAGCGGCGGCCTCGACGATGGGGTCGAGTTCCGGGGCCGAAGCGCGCCTGGCCACCCAGAGTTTGACGCCCACCATGGGCCCGTTGCGCACGCAGCGGTCGAACTCCTTGAGGCTGAATTCGAGGTGCTGTGGGGAGAGATAGACGAAGCCGAAGGCGCGGTGGCTCCAGTGCGCCAGGGCCTGCAACACCTGATCGTTCTGCGCGCGCAGTTGTTCGGGCGTGGGCTCATTGATGAACGGATAGCCCATGAAGACGCAGATCCGTTCGATGCCCATGCGGTCGGCGAAGCGGATGAGATTCTCCATGCGCACGTCGGGCGTGGCGCCGGGGAGCCCGTTGATGTGATTGTGAAGGTCCCAGATCATGCGAGGTGCGTCAAATCCTCGGAAAGCACGGAGGGGCACCAGTACTTTTCGATGTGAGAAATGATGAGCGCGGCGCCCTTTTCGTGAGAGACGAAGGGTCGCTGGCGCGGGTCATACATGGCGTCGGTCAGGTCGCGGGCAAGGACTGCGTTCATACCAAGGCGGACCTGCTGGCGGATGCCGAAGGACCGCCCGAGGATGCACATGTTGGTGTGCACGCCCATGAGTACGACGTTGCGGATCTTCCGCTGGTGGAAGTAGCTGTAGATTTCTTCTTCGTCGTCGCTGATGCCATCCTGGGAGGCGATCTCGAGCAGTTCGTTTTCGCGATTGTAGCGGCGCACGGCGGGTCCCACGACGGCATCGTCGCAGGGCTGCGTCACGTCGTCCACCGGGAGCGGGCCTTCCCTGCCGCGGTCGAGCGGGCAGCTTTTCATGATGGGGATGGGCGGCGTCATCTTCGGCGCATTCATCAGACGAAGCCTTTGCGGAGCGCCATTGTAAACATCCATGGTTCCCGAGGGCGCGTGGATGATGGTGACGCCGATGCCGCGAGCCTGCTTCAACACCCGGTTCATGCGGGGCGCCATGGCCTTGACGCGTTTGGCGGCGTTCTGGCAATAGTGGTTGTCCCACATGTCGCAGATGATGATGGCGGTCTCGGCGGGCTTCCATTCAAGGATGGTTTCGCTGGCGCCGCGGCGCGCTTTCAACCGGAGAACTCCGGTGGATTTAGGGAAAGCCGCGCCGCAAGCGGTGGCGAGCAGGGCGCGTCTTGAAAGATTTCGCATATCTCAAAAGCGCAAGGGGCGCGGGCGGGCTCCGTTTTGCGCGTGTTGCTCCATATCAGAAGATATACCGCAGAGCGAACTGGATTTGCCGGGGCGGGCGCACGGCGTTGATGCGGCCGTAGGTGACGCTGCGCAGGTTCTTGTCCGAAGCGAGGAACTGCGTGTGGTTGAAGGCGTTGAGAAAATCGCCGCGGAATTCGACGGCATGCGATTCGGAATAGGGCATGCGAAAGCGCTTGGCGGTGGCGATGTTCCAGTTGTTGATGCCGGGGTCGGTGATGACGCCGAAGGCCGCGTTGCCCCAGGTTCCGAAGGCCGGGTCAGTAAAGCAGCCGGTGTTGAACCAGCGCAGGCGCGTACGGATGTCCGCTCCCTGGTTGGCGTCGCAGATGCGATTCGGCAGGAAGGTGCTGGATGCGCCGGAGTAGCCGGTACCGCTGAGGTCCTGCGTCACGGGAAACTGCGGACTGCCGGTGGCGGCGGTGAAGGCGCCGCTGAGGACCCACTCATTGACCGCGTAGCCCAGAGCCTTGCCTACTGCGATCTTCGGCGTCTGGTAGTTCAGCGCGATGATGAACCAGAACTTGGGAGTGATGTTCGAAGGTCCGGCCCAGATGTAGGGATAGCGGTAGTTGATGTTGCCGTGATCGGAGTTGTTGATGTTGGAAGTAGCGATATTCTTCGCCCACGAGAAGTTGCCCTGCAGCGTGAGGCCATGCCACTGGTTGTTCTTGATGCTGGCGGTGCCGGCTTCGTAGCGCGCCCAACCGAGCGGCGCCCATGTGCCGAGCACGCCCCATTGCGGATAGGGGCGGCGCTGTTGCAGCGGCACGTTGGCGATTTCGCCCCGCGGAAGATCGGCGGCGTTTTGATCGATGAACTGGAACTGGTGGATGGTGTGGGAGCCCACGTAGTCGGCTTCGCCCACCCAGGATTGTCCCAGCCGCCGCTGGACGCTGAAGGACCATTGATAGACGGCGGGGATGGGATAGTAGGGCTGGGCGAAGCGAAAGCTCGCGGGGGGATTCGCGTTGGGCTGTGGCGGAACGCCGAGCAATCCGGCGGGATATTCATTGCTCACCAGCCGCGCGGGGAGCGGGCGCGAGGTGTCGTTCACCACTTCGTAGCGCAGGCTGAACGGCGCTGCGCCGGATTGAATGTCGTTGAACTGGTTCATATTGATGTTGCCGTCGTAGTAGATGCCGCCGCCGGCGCGCACGACGGTGGAGGGAGTGAGGGCGTAGGTGACGCCCAACCGCGGCGCGAAGTTTTTCGTGCCGATGGCATAGGCTTCCCTGGGCACACCGGGTGTGAGCGGAGCGCACGCGCCGAAGCACTTGCCGGGATCGAGAAAATCGTTGGGATTCTGGAGCGCGAAGGCCGGCTGCCCGGTCTGGTAATTGAAACTGAGAGTAGCGTTGCGGGGAACAGCCCAAGGACTCCAGTATTCGTAGCGCAGGCCGTAGTTCAAGGTGAGTTTGTTGGTGACGCGCCAGGAATCCTGGGCGTAGAAGCCGAGGTACTGCTGGTGGCCGACGTAGGGGATCTGGCGGATGATGAGCAGCGTGCTGGAGTATGCGCCCAAAAGATAATCGGCAAACTCGTTGCCGCCCACTGGAGCGCCGGCGGCCGCGCGCGCCTGCTCGCAACGCGTGTTGCCCGGAGGGCAAGCCTGGGTGAAGAGCTTGCTGAAGGAGAACTGCCCCTTATCGCCCGATGGGTTGTAGTAGATGAACCGCTTGTTGACGGCATCGACGCCGAACTTCAGATTGTGGCGGCCGCGCACCCAACTGAAGTCGTCTTTGAGCTGCACGTTGTTCGAGTAGGCGTTGAAGATGTAGTTGGTGCCGGCGCCGAGGTTGAAACCAGCCACGGACCATTGAACGCCGCCCGTGTAGCCGGAAGTATTCGGCAGGCCGATGGCGGCCGCGGAATCGGGCAGATCGAGCGGGCGCGTGTATTGCCAGTTGGGCCGGGTGTAGGAAAGGCCGATGTCATTGACCTTGGAAGGGCCGAGAACCTGGGTCCAGTGGAGGACGGCGTTGGTGGAAGCGGAGTTGTTGCCGGTGCCCTGAAGCGGTTGGAGGCCGCCTTGCAGCGTGTCCTGTTTGTTATAGGTGAAGCGGGCGAAGATGGTGGAGTTGGCGCCGCGGAGCCAATCGGCGCGGCCCGTGACCTGGTTCTGGGTCATGGTGGTGCGTACGGCGTTGGTGTACTGATCGACGCCGTTGACGACGGTGTTGGGGCTCAAAACAAATTTATCGAGATATGCTTGGGTCACCGGATCGATGCAAGCCTGGCGCGGGGAGCAGGCGGCGGTTTGTCCGGCGGGGATCCGGTTGCCAGGGAAGGGACGGCGGAGTCCCGTTGCGGGATCGACGTCGTAGGGGTTGTAGATGACAGGCGTGGGCAGAAAGGTTCCGCCGGGCCCTGGCGGCTTGTACTGGGAGAAGTCGCCGCGGCGGAGGTTCTCATCGGGGACGACGGCGAACTGCTGTTCGCGCTGGACGACGCGGAAGCCTTCGTAGTTGCCGAAGAAGAGCAGCTTGTTGCGAATGACGGGGCCGCCGACAGCGCCGCCGAACTGGTTTTGAGTGTAGGGCTGAAGGCGGCGGTTGGCCTCGTTATTGAGATAGCTGTTGGCGTCGAGGTGGTTGTTGCGGAAGTATTCGAACAACTCGCCGTGGTAGGCATTGGAGCCGCTCTTGGTGATGAAGTTGACGGCGGCGACGCCGTTGCCGAATTCGGCGCTCATGCTGGCGGCTTCGACGCGGACTTCATTCACGCTGGCCCGGGACTGCAATTGCGTGGCCTGGCCATAGACGGGAATCTGGATATTCGAGCCGTCGATGGAGATGTTGCTGGCCGAATCACGGTTGCCGGCGATGAAGGCTCCGGAAGATTGGAACGTGTTGCCGGCATCGACGAAGTTGAGGGAGCGGCCGGCGAAGGAGAGATTCTGCCCGGCGTTCTGGGGCACGACTCCCGGCGTGAGTTGTAGGAGGTCAAACACGTTGCCGCGGCTGAGCGGAATGTTCTGGACAAGTTCCGGCGTGACGCTGCCGGTGACTTCGGCGGAGGCGGTGTTGACCAGTTCCGCGCCCGCCGCGGAGACCGTTACCTGTTCGGAGGTAGCGCCGAGTTCCAAACGAATATCGATGTGGGCGGGCTGCGCGGTCTCGACGACGCGGTCCGTAATGCTGGTGGTCTTGAAACCCGGGGCGGAGACGACGAGGGTGTAGCGCCCGGCAGGCAGGGACTGGAAGGAATAGACGCCTTCGGCGCTGGTGCGTGTCTCGCGGAGCGCTCCGGTGTTCTGATTGGTGAGTTTGACGGAAGCGCCGGCGAAGACGGCTCCCTGCGGATCGGCGACAGTGCCGGTGATGGATGTGGTGGTTTCCACCTGCGCGAATGCCGCAAGTGTGAAGAGTGTAAAGGCAAGGAGTGTTTTCACGGATCGAATCCTCCTCTTGAATTCGAAGCGGCCCCAGTGTCGGAATCGATTATATATCGGAGTCCGCGGCGGCGTGGCGGCGTCCGGGCGTCACGTCCGTCTATCCGCAAGCCGTTCCTGCAAGGGTATTTCAAACTGAGGAAAGAAGAAAGCCTGGACGGCGCGCCGGGCCATCTCCGTCATTTCCGTTCCAGCGCCGCGGCCATCTTGGCTCACTGTATTCCGCCTGGCGATCGAGTTATCGCTTCCTGGTTCTCAGTCTGCTCCTTGGAACTGTAGCCACTTACCTTCGTGGTAATACCACGTAACGGAGGCCTTCCCGAGAAACGCATCGTCGATGCCTTGATGGTCGATCGGCGGAGGCTCGGGGCCACCGTAGGCACGGTAGTTGGCCATGATGAAGTCCCGGTTGACCGCAGCGATCTCACGCGAGTAGCCGATCTTGCCGTTCTCCAGTCCCTGCAGGTAGCCGAGGTCTTCGCTCGTGGCGATGGTTTGCGGATTCGTGTCACGATCGTTGCGGAATACGAGGAAAGCCGTCGAGTTGTTGACGGAGCAGAAAACGGCCCACCCGGTCTCTCCCTTCGCGAAGAACTCTCCGCGGATCACATTGCGCGGGGCGCCTTCAGGGGAAGGCTGCGGCACGGTGCAGTTCCGGTTGCGCAGGACTTCCGCAATCGCCGGTGGAAGTTCGGGGAAGGCATCGGCGGGAAGACGCCGGATTTTGCCAACTGCCTCCTCTGCCCGTACCTGCCAATCCTGCTGGGCTTGCGTTCGGGCATGCTCCGCGCGCGCGATCTCCAGAAGATCGAGGCGTGGCAGGATCGCCTTCCGATCGAGATTCGGGTCGAGCGCCTGCGCACGCCGGAAATATCGCTCGGCCAATTCAGCCGCCGCGGGATTGGGCGTTCCCATTTGAAGCGACCGGTTGTATTGGCTTTGGAGCATGTAAGCGGCATTTCCCAGCACCCATACGTTCTTCGACGCGTCCAGCGCAGTCTGAGAGCGCGCGGCCAGAGGACCACCCTCCAGAATCGAGAGGGCATAGAGATGCGCCAGCGGACGCAGGGCAAATGGATGGTTCGGGTCGGCCGCGGCGGTCGCCTCCATGTAGGACAAGTACAACTCCGGATTCAGGCCCTCGAAGAACGATGCCGCGTTCCATTGCACCGCCGGGTCGGCCGGACGGGCTTGGGTTGCGGTATTCCAAAGAGCGATCGCTCGGCGATAGTCCGCGTCTGGCAATTCACCGGAGGCGAACCGTGAAACGGGCGAGTGCAACAGTTCGGAATCGGGATGATACTCGATGAGCCAGAGCGCGTGCTGGATGCGCTTGGCCCGGTCTTCCGGACGATCCAGCCGGTCCCCACGCTGGTGATACGCCATGAGCTTGAGGCGCGCCGCGAAATCGTCCGGATTCGCGGCGAGTTGCCGTTCGAGGTTTGCGACGTCGCCCTGTTCCAGCTTGAGGATGTCGCGCAACGACTCCGCATACCACGGGCTGAACAAGGGCGGCGCGGCCGTTGGCGCGGATTGCGCCGGCACTTCGCCTGATTCCGGACAGAGCATCAGAACCACGGCGACGGCAAACACTACAGCCACGGCAGTGCGCACGTTCATGCACATAACTGTCGCATGCCGTGGGAAGCCACGCAATGACCGGATTTCCTTCCCGCCCAACCGGCTTCCGCAAGTCGTCTTCACGGGGCGAATTACTGGAGCGGCGGTAATGATATCGGGCACATTTCCGCAACCCGATTGGGCGGCCGCCGGCTCGTGTCCCGTCAGCAGGCGGCGGTTCCCTTGGAGGATTGCCCCTGGATTCGGGGCTGCGCTGTCTCCGGCGAGAGTTCCCTGGCGCAGGTTTCACACAGGCCGTGGGTGAACTGGGCCTGCGAACGGCTCTGGATAAAGGACTCCAGTTGCTCCCATCGCCCGCCGTCATTGCGGATCTTCTTGCACATGGAACAAATCGGCAGCAGGCCGCTTAACTGCTTGAGCGTCTTCGTCGCCTCCTCCAGATCCCGCAGGGCCTTGTCCCGGTCCTGTTCGGCCTTCCTGCGCCGCGCGCACAACACCGCCATCGTCCAAACGCCCCCGATCGTGATCACGTGGTTGGGGAGCGTCAAGTCGTGAAACAT
>JADLBG010000194.1 GCA_020847895.1 Bryobacterales bacterium | reverse complement strand
GTGCATCTCAAGATCGACGACGAATTCCCTGAGATCACCGAAGCGCTCCTCTCCATCATCTATCCGCACTACGTCCGCCCCATTCCCTCGATGTCCATTGTCGAAATGGTCCTCGACCCGGAACGCGGTAAACTCACCTCCGGCCTGAAGATTCCCCGCAACACCACGATGTATTCGAAGTCCGTCGGCGGGGACCCCTGCAAGTTCCGGACCTGCTACGACACTACCCTCTGGCCCGTCACCATCACCGAGGCGAATTACCTGCCGCCGGATCGCCTCACCCCTCCCATCAAGTCCACCGAAGCTGTCGGCGCACTGCGCCTGCAATTGCAGACCGCCCAGGACGTCCAGTTCGACAAACTCGAAATGGACGCGCTTCGGTTCTACCTTCACGGCGACAGCAAGCTCATTCACACCATCTACGAACTCCTGCTCAACAACTGCGTCCAGATCCAGATTCGCGACCCACAGAACACCCGCCGCAAGCCCATCATTCTCCAATCTTCCAGCCTCCGCGCGTTGGGTTTTGCCGAAGACGAGGGGATGCTCCCCTATCCGCGCCGCTCGTTTCTTGCTTACCGGCTCTTGCAGGAGTACTTCACTTTTCCCGACAAGTTTTTCTTCCTCGAGCTGAGAGATATCGCGCACGTTTGGCGCATGGGATTCAAGGAACAGGCGGAAATCGTGTTTCTCATCCGGCCCTTCGAACTCGAGGACAGGCGTCAGGAGTTGGAGCTCAACATCAGCCCCAAAACCTTTCGCCTCGGCTGTACCCCCATCATTAATCTGTTCCCGCAGACCTGCGAGCCCATTCTGCTCGATCAGCGCAAGTACGAATACCCGGTCATTCCCGACATCCGCCGCATCAACTCCACTGAGATCTTCTCCATCGAGGAAGTCGTCTCCATCGATCCCCAAACCCGGGAAAAGAAGACCTTCGAGCCCTTTTATTCATACCGTCACGCCGCCACGCGCGATAACAAGCAGACCTTCTGGGTGGCCAACCGCCGCCCCTCGGAGCGGCGAAACGACGAGGGCACCGATATCCATCTCTCGCTCGTCGACCTCTCGATGCGCATGGTGCGGCCGGACGCGGACACCTTGACCGTCCGCACCCTCTGCACCAACCGCGATCTCCCCTCCCGCCTCCCGTTCATGAGCGAAACGGGGGACTTCAACATCGAGGGAATGTCCGCCCTGCAGAAGATCGTCTGTCTGCGTAGGCCTACATCCCCGTTGCGCCCCCCTGTCGGCAAGGGCATCTTCTGGCGTCTCATCTCCCACCTCTCGCTCAACTACCTCTCCCTGGTCGAAGAGGGCAAGGATGCCCTCCAGGAGATTCTGAAGCTGTACAATTTCACTGACTCCGTGTACACCGCCAAACAGATCGACGGCATTGTCGGTTTGAAGAGCAGCCGCCAGTTCGCCCGGGTGATCTCCGAGAACGGCATCAGCTTCGCTCGCGGCATCCGCGCCGAGGTGACCCTGGATGAGGAGCAGTTTGTCGGCGGCGGCGTTTTTCTCTTCGCCAGTGTCATCGAGTATTTCCTCGGCCTCTATGCGACGCTCAACAGCTTCAGCCAGTTGGCGGTCCATACGCGCCAGAGAAAGGAGGTATTGCGGGAATGGCTGCCGCGGGCCGGACAACGGATTCTGATGTAAGACAACCCATTCTGGCGGGCGACATCAAGCAGACCCCCTGGGAGTTCCACTTTTTCCAGTGCGTGCGCTGGCTGCAACGCATCGAGACCGAGCGCGGGCAGATCGGAAAGTTTTATCCACCTTCGCGCGAGGTGTTGCGCTTCCATGCCAATCCCTCCACGGCATTTCCGCCCTCGCAGATTTATGGCATCGACTGGCCGGGGGAGGGGGCTGTCGCTCTCACAGTGAACTTCATGGGCCTGTTCGGCCCCATGGGCGTACTTCCGCTCTACTACTCGCAATACATCATGGCGCGCCTGCGGGCCAAGGACGGCGGCTTCGGCTCTTTCCTGGACATGTTCAACCACCGCATGATCTCGCTCTTCTATGCGGCTTGGGAGAAGTACCGCTTCTATGTGCCTTATGAGCGCGGCGAACGCGACCGGCTGTCCCAATATCTGATGGACCTGATCGGGCTGGGCACCAAGGGGTTGCAACGGCGCCAGGATGTGCGCGACGATTCCCTGCTCTTTTATAGCGGGCTGCTCTCGCTTCTGCCCCGCTCGGCGCTCGCCCTGGAGCAGATTCTCTCGGACTACTTCGACGTTCCCATCGAGGTGGAGCAGTTCGTCGGAGCGTGGTATCCGCTCGAGCCGAACTCCATCTGCCGCTTTCAGCGCGGCGACAGTTACGCCGAACAGTTGGGCGTGGGCGTAGTGGTGGGCGACGAAGTTTGGGACCCGCAATCGGGCATTCGGGTGCGTGTGGGACCGCTGACTCTGCGCCAGTATCTCGATTTTCTTCCGAATGGAACGGCCTACAAGCCGCTGAAGGCGATCACCCGGTTCTTCTCGAACGGGGAGTTGAGCTTTGAAGCGCAGTTGATCCTCAGGCGGGGTGATGTTCCATCCTGCGAACTGGGGGCGCTTGGCGAGGCTGGTCCGCGGCTCGGCTGGGTCACGTGGGCCAAGAATGTTGCCATGCAACGGGATCCTGACGAGACCGTTTTCAAGATATGATTTTGTAACTCTGGAAAGGACTGCTATGGGCGTCAACCTCAAACAATTGATCGGCAAACTGAACGACGTGACGCGTAACGCGCTCGAAGGCGCGGCTGGGCTCTGTCTCTCGCGCACGCACTATAACGTCGAAATCGAGCATTACCTGCTCAAACTCCTGGACTACAGCGACTCGGACGTTGCCAAGATACTGCACCAGTATGGAGTCGATCCCTCCCGGCTTACCGCTGAATTGGGGCGCTCCCTCGACCAGGTGAAGCGTGGCAATGCCAGTACTCCCTCGATCAGCCCGAACATCTTCAAGCTGATGACGGAAGCCTGGACCTACGGCTCCATCGACTACGGCGCCGCCAAGGTGCGCAGCGGCTTCACTCTGCTCGCCCTGCTGGCAAACGAGGAACTCTCGCGCGTCGCGCTCTCCTTCTCCAAGGAGTTGCAGAAGATTCCCGTCGAGGGATTGAAGAAAGACCTCATGTCGGTTGTGTCCGGGTCCTCGGAAGACACCATCGCCGAGATCGCCGAGGCTCCCGCCGCCGGGAAACCGCGCGTGGGCACCGGCAAGACCCCCAACCTCGATCAGTACACGGTCGATCTCACCGGCAATGCCCGGAAGGGCAAGGTGGACCCGGTGCTGGGCCGCGATTTCGAGATCCGGCAGATCATTGACATTCTCATGCGGCGTCGCCAGAATAACCCGATTCTCACGGGCGAGGCCGGCGTGGGGAAGACCGCCGTGGTGGAAGGTTTCGCTCTGCGCGTGGTGCATGGCGATGTTCCTCCTCCGCTCAAGAACGTCGAAGTCCGCACGCTGGACCTCGCGTTGCTGCAAGCGGGGGCGGGCGTGAAGGGCGAATTCGAACAGCGCCTCAAGAGCCTCATCGAGGAAGTGAAGTCCTCCCCGACCCCCATCATTCTCTTCATCGACGAAGCCCACACCATGATCGGGGCCGGCGGGCAGGCCGGACAGGGCGATGCGGCCAATCTGCTGAAACCCGCCCTGGCGCGCGGTGAACTGCGCACCATCGCCGCCACCACATGGTCCGAATACAAGAAGTATTTTGAAAAGGACCCCGCCCTGGCCCGCCGCTTCCAGGTGGTGAAGGTGGAGGAACCGGACGAGAAGACCGCCATGATCATGATGCGCGGCATCGTCGGAGCTCTGGAGAACCACCACAAAGTCCGTGTCGTGGACGACGGCGTCTCCGCCGCGGTCAAATTCTCCCACAGATACATCGCCGGGCGCCAGTTGCCGGACAAGAGCGTGAGCGTGCTGGACACGGCCTGCGCTCGCGTGGCCCTCGGGCAGAATGCCATTCCTCCGGCTCTCGAAAATGTCCGCCGCGAACTCGATGACCTCGAAACTCAGGAACGGGTGCTGAAGCGCGAGGAGGCGGTTGGGGCGAACCACTCCGAACGGCTCGAGCAGATCGCCAGGCAGAAGGAAGGAACAATCGCCAAACTGAAGGCGCTCGAGGAGCGGTTTGAAAAGGAGAAGGGGCTGGTGGAGAAGATCCGGGCCATCCGCTTCCGCCTCGAGGACCCCAACGCCAAGATGCCGGAGGGGATGGAAGAGCCCGCGGGCACGCCGCACGAAATGAAGGAAAACCTCATCGCCCTGAATAAAGAACTGGACGAGTTGCAGGGTGAAACACCGCTGATGCGCGTGACGGTGGATTCGGTGGTGGTGGGGGAGATCATCTCCGGATGGACGGGCATTCCGGTGGGCAACATGATGCGCGACGAGGTGAAGACCATCATGGAGCTGGAAAAGCACCTCGGCAAGCGGGTGATCGGGCAGGATCACGCTCTGTTCGCGATCAGCCAGCGCATCCGGACCAACAAGGCGCGGCTGGAAGACCCCAAGAAGCCCATCGGCACCTTCCTGCTGGTGGGCCCGAGCGGCGTGGGAAAGACGGAGACGGCGCTCACTCTTGCGGACATGCTGTACGGCGGAGAGCACAACGTCATCACCATCAACATGTCCGAGTTCCAGGAAGCGCACACGGTCTCCACATTGAAGGGTTCGCCTCCCGGATACGTGGGATATGGCGAGGGCGGGGTGCTGACGGAAGCGGTGCGGCGGCGGCCGTACTCGGTTGTTCTGCTGGATGAAGTGGAGAAGGCGCACCCGGATGTGCTGGAGTTGTTCTTCCAGGTATTTGACAAGGGCATGATGGAGGACGGAGAAGGCCGGGAGATCGACTTCAAGAACACGATCATCATCCTGACCTCGAATGCCGCCACGGATTCGATGATGAAGCTGCTGGCGGACCCCGAAACAGCGCCTTCGCCGGAAGGTCTCATCAAGGCGGTCAAGCCGGAGTTGGACAAGATCTTCAAGCCGGCGTTCCTTGGGCGCCTGGTAATGATTCCGTACTATCCGATCCGCGATGAAGCGATGAAGCTGATCATTCGTCTGAAGCTCGGCAAAATCCAGAAACGGATTCTGGAGAACCACAAGATTGAACTCACGGTGACGCCGGAGCTGGTGGATGAAGTGGCGACGCGGTGTACGGAGGTGGAGAGCGGCGCCCGCAACGTGGACAACATCCTCACCAACACGCTGCTGCCGGACATCTCGCGGCAGTTGCTGGCGGCGATGGCGGAGGGAGCGAAGCTGAGCAGGATCCATGTGGCTGTCGGGGAGAACGGCCAGTTTGTCTATTCCTAACCGCTAGTTCAGAGGCGGCGGGCGGCGTCATTTTTCTCCGTGGAGGATGATAACGCCCGCCGTTTTTTTGCGCGTATCTATATTGGAGCCGGAAACGGTCTACACTAATCCGGAGGAGGTTGGTCCATGCCCGAATACACACAAACCGATCGCCCGATCAAGGTAAAAACGCCCCTTGGCGACGATGTCCTGCTGCTTGAAAGGTTTGACGGCAAGGAAGCGATCTCGCAACCGTTTGAGTTCCACCTCCACATGGTTTCGACGCAGAAGGCGCTCGATCTCAATTCGCTGATCAACCAATCGATCACGCTCTACCTGCGGTTGCCCGACAACACGGCCTACCGCTACATCAACGGGAAGTGCCGTAGCGCGCGGCAACTCGAACTCGACATGGGGTTGACCACCTACCAGTTGGAAATGGTTCCCTGGCTGTGGTTTCTTACGCAAAGAACCAATTGCCGCTTTTTTTTGGACAAGACGGTCCCTGAAATTCTCGAGACGATCTTCGGCGAACATGGCGGCGACTTCAATATGTCCCTCACGCGCGGCTATGAGAAGCGGAAATATTGTGTTCAGTTCCGGGAGACGGATTTCAACTTTGTCAGCCGCCTGATGGAGGAGGAGGGTATCTCCTACTACTGGCAGCAGAGCGAGTCGAGCCATACGATGGTCCTGATGGACGCTCCCTCGAGCGTCAAGGCGTGCCCGGTGCAGAGCACGGTGAAATTTGCGCATCAGATCTACGTCGATGAGCCCGAGGATTTTATCCACACTCTGGATTTCGAGCGCTCGTACCGGACGGGAAAGGTGTTCCTTGCCGAGTTCGACTTCACCAAGCAGTACGACCCGTTCACGACCAACGTCAGCGGCAAGTACAGCCAATCGGAGAAGTACGATTTTCCGGGCTACAAGTGGAATGGTCCGGGGATGGACAAACTGGCGCGGGACTGGCTGGAAATGGAGGAGTGGCCGGAGAACCTGGTGCGGGGGCACAGCACGGTGCGCGCGTTCACCCCGGGGTACAAGTTCACGCTGACGGAGCATTTCAACAGCGCCATCAACCAGTCGTATCTGCTTTTGGCTGTCTATCACCGGGCGGAAGGGAGCAACTTCCGTTCGGAACTGGAGGAGCCTTTCCGTTACACCAACACGTATGAGGCGATGCCTTCGGCCATCCCGTACCGGCCGCCACGCCTCGCCATCAAGCCCACCATCAAGGGCACGCAGACGGCCATAGTCGTCACCGATGTGCAGGGCGAAGAGATCTATCCCGACAAGTACGGGCGGGTGAAAGTGATGTTCCACTGGGACCGGGAGAGGAAGAACTCCTGCTGGATCCGGGTGTCGCAATCCTGGGCGGGTAACAAATGGGGATGGATCACCATTCCGAGAGTGGGGCAGGAAGTGGTGGTCAGCTACATGGAAGGCGATCCCGACCGCCCGCTGATCACGGGTCGGGTATACGACGAGATGCAGCAGGTGCCCTACACGCTGCCGGATCACAAGACGGTGAGCACGTGGAAATCGCGCAGCAGCAAGCAAGGCGGCGAATCGAACTACAACGAAATCCGCATGGAGGATCTGAAGGGCTCGGAGCAGTTGTTTATCCACGCGGAGTTCCAGCGCGATGACCGCACCAAGCAAGAGATGCGGGAGTACGTAGGCGGCTCGCGCCACCTGATGGTGAAGCAGGACCAGCGGGAGGATATCACCGCGAACAAGCACCTCAAGGTGGGCGGCGACCAGAAGGAGAAGATCGGCGGGAAGTATTCGCTCAATGTGGGCGGCAACCAGCAGAACAAGGTGGGCCAGAACGCAGCGCTGGAGGCGGGCATGGAGATCCACATCAAGGCGGGGATGAAGCTCATTCTGGAGGCGGGCATGCAGGCGACGCTGAAGGGACCGGGCGGATTCGTGGATGTGAGTCCGGCGGGAGTAACGATCCAGGGCACCATGGTTCTCATCAACAGCGGCGGGTCCGCGGGAAGCGGCAGCGGCTGCAGCCCCGAAGATCCGACGGCTCCGGATCAGGCGGACGACGGGACGAAGTTCACGAAGATGTAGGGC
>JADLBG010000193.1 GCA_020847895.1 Bryobacterales bacterium | reverse complement strand
TTCTCGTTTACCGGTTAAGATATACTCGCGAGCCATGACTTCTCGTTTCGTTCTTCCCATCCTGTTATGGGTTGGACTCAATGTTTCCGCGCCTGCACAAGTCAACACGTCGTCGATCAGCGGGGTAGTCACTGACGGCACTGGGAGTGTTGTACCAGGCGCATCCGTAAACGCCATCCAGGCAGATACCCGCCAGGAGCGCCAGACTACCACTGGGGCCAACGGGGAATACGTTCTGCCGCAATTGCCTCCCGGCCGCTTTGAGATCACGGCCAAGGCGCCGGGCTTTCAGACGACGGTGGTGAGGGACGTGGTTCTCGCGATCGCCCAACGCGAGGTGGTGAATATCACGCTCAGCGTCGGCCAGGTGACCGAGGAAGTCACCGTCACGGCCGAGGCGGCGCAACTGAAGGAGGCGGAGACGGCATCGCTCGGGCAGTTGATCGAGCGCCGGGTGATTCAAGACCTGCCGTTGAACGGCCGCAACTATCTGACGCTCGGGTCGCTGTCGCCGGGAGTAATTCCACAGATCCCCTCGTCGCAGGGGCCGGCGAGTTTCGTCTCGTCGACGACGCAGCGGGCGGACCGGAGCATCCTGGTGGGCGGGCAGCGGGAAAGCTCGACGAGCTATCTTTTGGATGGCGTGGAACTGCGCAACCCGCGCGTGGGCGACACGGCGTTGAACCCCTCGCTGGACATGATCGAGGAGTTCAAGATCCAGCGCAATTTCTTCAACGCGGAGTTCGGGAATTCGCCGGGGATCATCAACGTGGCCACGCGCGGCGGGACGAACCAGATTCACGGCAGTGTGTATGAACTGTTGCGCAACGATACGCTGGACGCGCGCAACTTCTTTTCGGCGGTTCCGGAGCCGTTCAAGCGAAACCAGTTCGGATTCAGCGTGGGCGCTCCGATCAAGAAGGACAAGCTGTTCATTTTCGGCAACTACGAAGGGTTGCGGCAGAGGCTGGGGCAGGTGCAGCGCGGGCTGTACCCGACGCAGGCGCTTCTGGGCGGGGACTTCACGGGGCAGGCTCCGATCTTCGACCCCACAACATTCGATCCGGCGGCGGGGACGCGGCAGCCGTTCGCGGGGAATGTGGTTCCGTCGTCGCGCGTGAACGCGGTGTCGAAGAATTTCTTTCCCTACATTCCGGTGACGAGTAACCCGACGGTGCAGGGGGCGAACCTGGTGGGGACACCGGTGCAGAAGCTGACGGATGACCAGGAGACGGTGCGCGTGGACTGGTCGATCAACTCGAGGCATTCGCTGTTCGGGCGGCAGACCTGGCAGGACGCGCCGCTCGAACCGGCGTCGCTGACGCCGCTGGGGGGAACACAGGTAATTTCGAAGGGTTACAACGAGGTGCTGCAGCTCACTTCGTCGCTCACACCGCGACTGGTGAACGTGGGGCGCATCTATCACAGCTACGCGACGCTGTTCGGGCAGCAAGTGCCGGTGAGCGAGAATTTGGCGGCAAAGATCGGGATTACGGGCGTTTCGACAGTTCCAAGGAACTGGGGAGTACCGGGGGTAGGCTGGCAAGGGTACAGCGGGATTGGATCGAACGGACTGACGCAGGGGAACGTGATCAACAACTACGAGATTGCGGACAGCATTTCGTGGATCAAGAATTCGCACACGATAAAGGCGGGCGTGGAGATCCGGCAATCGCGGATGTTCCTCGATTCCGACAACGGGCCGCGCGGGTCGTTCACGTTCCTGTCGAGTTGGACGGCGCGGCTGGATCCGGCGACGGGGAATCCGGTGACCGGGTCGGGCAATCCGATCGCGGACTTCCTGCTGGGTTATCCGACGAACATGAGCGGAGCGGTGGGCACGTCGCAGACGCACTTCCGGTTCTACACGGACAACTTCTATATCCAGGATGACTGGAAGATCACCAAGGAGTTGACGATCAATTACGGGCTGCGGTACGAATATGTTTCGCCGCCCACGGCGGAGGAGTTGGACCATGTCTTCGGGTTTGACTTCAACACGGGGAAACAACTGTTCCCGATTCTGGGGCAGATCCGGCCTTCGATCATTGAGCCGGACAGGAGGAACTTCGCGCCGCGGCTGGGCCTGGCTTATAACCCGAAGTGGGCTCCGCAGTGGGTGATCCGCGCGGGCGCGGGCATCTATTACGACCAGACACAGATGAACGAGGCGCAGTTCACGACGAATTCGCCGCCGACGTTCTTCCAGCAGAACATCAACCTGACGGGGAAAGGGGCGCCGACATACCAGTTCGGGGTGAACACGCTGCCGGCGACGCCGGTTCCGCCGATCAACAAGGACTACAAGATTCCGGCGAACACGAACGTGTTCGCGCAGGAGATCAAGGGACGCAAGCCGCGCGAGTACATGTGGAACCTGTCGGCGCAGCGCTCGATTGGGACGAAGTGGCTGGCGGAGGCTGCCTATATCGGCAGCCAGGGGCGGCGGCTCTCGAAGCGGTATAACACGTCGGCTCCGGTCGTGCCTGGGGAACTGTACAAGGTGGTTCCCGGAACCTCGCGCTTCGATCCCGCGACGACGGGCATTTTGGGGATGCTGTATTCGTCCCAGGCGGGCATGTCCACCTTCCATGCATTGAACATGAAGATCGAGCGGCGTTTCGGGGAAGGGTTCTCGGTTCTCGGATCCTATAGCTGGTCGCATTCCATTGATACGGATTCGGGCGGCTCGTTCGGGAGTCCAAATTTGAACCCCGCGAACTTCCAACTGGATAAAGGCAGCTCGGATTTCGACATCCGGCAGCGGTTTGTGACGAGCATCATTTATGAAATCCCCATTGGACGAGGGAAGCGCATTCTCGGCGACACGGGGAGGGTGGCGAACCTGGCGGTGGGCGGGTGGCAGATCACGAGCACGACGGTCTTCCAGTCGGGGGTGAACCGGAGCGTGACGTCGCCGAATCTGTCGACGATCTCGTACGTCTCGCAGAGAGCGGACGCCACTGGGATCGCTTCGAATTCCAGCTTTTCGGCGGGCGGGCAGCAGATCACGCCGGGGCAGGATTTCGGCGGAGCGAACCGGTCGTTGTACTGGTTCAACCCGAATGCGTTCGCGAGGGTAGCTCCGCTGACGTTCGGGACGTCGGGGCGCGACTTGATTTCGGGTCCCGGATTCTGGAACTGGGACATGTCGGCGTTCAAGAAATTCGCCATCACGGAGACGGCGCAGTTGCAGTTCCGGGCGGAGTTTTTCAACGCATTCAACCAAGTGCGGTTCAATCCGCCGAACATGGATGCGTCGAGCCCGTTCTTCGGCCAGATTCAGGGAGCGCAGCCGCCGCGGATTCTGCAATTCAGTTTGCGGTTCCAGTTCTGACGTTTGTCATTCTCGCGGAGGCGCGGAGATCGCAGAGTTTTTTTGTATGGACTGAGTGGGTTTACTTCGCGTCTCCGGCGGTTGGCGGATGGGGGAACGCTTTGCGCATTTCGGCGAAGGTTTTGAACAGCGTATGGAAGTTGCGCAGGACGATGGCCTCGACGCGGGAGAGGGCGGTGAATTTCCTGTGCCAGACATTGAAGACGAGCGCGGCGCGGCCGGCGGGGTCGAGATTCTTGAATTGCTGGAGGAGGAACCCAGGCTGGATGTCCTGCTCGATGGTGAGGATGCGCGCTTCGAGGGTCGCGAGGCGGGCATAGCGCCAGAGGGTGGCGGCGAGCATATCGATGAGGAACTGCTCGAAGGGATTCCGCGGCTGAAGCCAGGAGCGGGCTCCTTCGAAAACCGATTGCAGGAAGCCGGCGGATTCGCCGGGGATGAGGATGTTGGAGAGGAGCGGATAGTTAGTTTGTTCCAAAGCGAGTGTCCCTTTCGCGCTTCGAGGATAACGCGAGATGGTGAGAGATTTTGGCGAGGATTCGCCGGGTGTATTGAAAATACGGGAAATATTTCGCCGCTTCACGTGTGACTCTGAACGGGCTTAACCGGCAGGACGCGTTGCGTTATAATTTCAGCCGGAATCCCGTTGGATTCGAGGAAATGTATGAAATCGATCTTTGTCTCGTATTCGTTCCGGGACCAGGACCGGGAGTTGGTTACGGAGGTGGAACAGTTGCTGGCGAGCCACGGGATCCGCGCGGTGACGGGGCGGAGGCTGGGCGGGCAGGCGCTGCCGGCGGAGATCGAGCGGCGAATCCAGGCCTCCGACGGGTTGATTGCGCTGATGACGCGGCGGGACCAGTTGGGGGACGGCAGTTGGATCACGCATCCCTGGGTGCAGGATGAGGCCACGATGGGGCGGACCAAAGGGCGTCCGGTGATTGCGCTGGTGGAGGACGGGGTGAAGCCGCCGGGGCAGAACGCGAATTTCGAGTGGCTGCCGCTCGACCGCGCGGACCGTGTTCCGGCGTTGCTGGCGTTGTCGGAGACGATCGGACTTTGGAAGCGGGAATCGGGACGCGTGGTGAAGGTGCAGATCCTGCCCGACGAACTGGCGCGGGACCTGGGTCAATCGAACGGCGTGTTGAAGTGCCGCTACCGGTTGTTCGAGCAGGACCAGGCGAGTGAGTGGGTGGAAGTGACGCCGATTCCCGAGCCCGGCGGGACGTTTGTGTACGTAAACCGCGTGAGGGATGACCATTCGATCCAGTTGGCGGTGCAGGGAGGGGTGAAGCAGTGGATCTCGCCGGCGCGGTCGCAATGGATGGAGATGCGGCTCCAGGAAGCGCAGGGGGGCGTATGAACTTGCGAATCGAGCAGCATGCGGAGCGCGTCGGGGCGGACTGGTTCAACTGGGCGGTGTGGCTGGAGGGACCGGAGAGCGATCTCGATCAAGTGGAGATGGTGGTCTACAAACTGCATGAGACGTTCCCGCAGCCGGTGAGGAGGGTGACGGACAGGAAGAAGAAATTCCGGCTGGAGACCGGGGGATGGGGCGAGTTCATGATTTACGCGCAGGCGCGTTTGAAGAACGGGGGGGAACTAGCGATGCGGCACTGGCTGTCGCTCGGGGGCGCCTCTTTGCGCGGGGGCGCGCGGGTGGAGAAACGGTGCGTATTCGTGACAAGCGGGATTGCGGATGAGCCGCTGGCGGATGCCGTGCATGAGGCGCTGGAGAAGGAAGGGCTGCGGGTGGTGCGTCCCACGGATGACGCGGATCTGCCGCCGGAGGCGAGCGTGCGGCAGGTATTGCGGCAAGCGCATGCGGCGGTGATGATTCTTTCGGAGCGGCCAAGCCCGTGGTTGCGAATGGAATTGAAGGCGATTACCGAGCAGAAGCTACCGGTGATCCCGGTGGTGGTGGGGGAGCACGGCGCCGGGCTCCCCACGGAGGTAGCGGCGGCAATGGAGATCCGGGTCAAGACGGGGCAACCGCTGGAGGTAGCGGCTGAGGAGATTGCGAAGCGGGTGAGCGCGAGTACGGCGTTCTGAAGGAGCGGGCCTCGAGCGCGGCGGGCGCAATGGTCCGCACGCCGATGATTGCGGCGGGTCAGGAGCCCTGGCGGAGGAGCCAGCGGACGGCGTTGTGCTGCATCTTGATGTATTCGGGATTCCAGAGAACGCGGAGCAGGTGGCCGGGGGAGAGGTAGCAGACGCGGCCTTTGCCGTAGTCGTAGGACCAGCCGCCGGGGGCGGTGGCTCCGAGGTTGAGGTAGGTGAGGCCCTTCTCGTTCACGGTCTCGAGGAAGATGTGCTTGCGGTCCTTGTCGTACTCCATGTAATGCTGCTCGTCGGTGACGATGAAATCGCGGACGCCGCGGGTGACGGGGTGGTTGGGGTTGGTGACCTTGGCTTGGTAGGTGCGGATGGGGGGATGGCCGGCGTAGGCGGCTCCGAGGACATGGCGGAAATCGGGATCGGTGAGGCCGACGTGGGTGGTGTTGTGCATGAAGAGGGCGACGCCGCCGTCTTCGACGAATTTACGGACGGCTTTCCCCTGGTGGGGCTTCATCCAGAAGGCGGGCTTGGGTTTGCTTGGGGGAACGGGGGGATCGGAGACGAGTTCGGGCTTGCCGGTGTTAACCCAGGCGGCGTTGGTGGTTTCGTCGGGGTAGCCCTCGGGCCAGATCATGCCGTCGCGGAGGACGATGAGCATCTTGTAGCCGTGGAGGGTTTCCTCATTGAGTGCCCTGGTTTCGTCGGTGAAGTCGATGGAGACGCCGAGGTCCTGGGCGATGGTACGGTTGAGGCCGGTGCGGATGTAATCGGAGTTGTGGTAGCGGTCGCCGATGAGGGAGAAGGCGGTGGCCTTTTGCGCGGAGCGGATGATGGCGGGCGCAAACGCGGCGGCGAGCGAGCGAAGGGCGGTGCGGCGGGTAGGGTTCATGCAGGGGAATTGTATCGCAGCCGGGAGGGTTACGGTCGAAAGTGAGGGTTGGGTTCGGGTGGAAATGGGCGGGGGGAGCAGGTGCGATAATCAGAGTCAAATGGAAAGAAGACAGCTTCTGCACGCATCGGCGGCGGCAGCGGCGCTGTTTGGAGTAACAGCGAAGAGCGCGGCCGCCGAACCAAGGGCATTTCCACCGGAGAGGTTGTTCGAGGAGGATCCGGAGGGATATTGGAAGCGGATCCGGGAGGAGCAGTTTCTGCTGCCGGGATGGCGGGCGTTTCTGAACAACGGGAGCCTCGGAGTGGCTCCGCGGGCAGTCGTGCGGGTGGTGCGGGATTATGTGGCGAGTTCGGCGGCGCGGGAGATGGAATATTACCCGCGATGGGGTTATGAAACGCTGGACGACTACCGGCAGGAACTGGCGGACTTTTACGGGTGCAAGAAGGATGAACTGGCGATCATGCACAACGCCACGGAGGCGATGAGCACGATTGCGGCGGGGATTGATCTGAAGGCCGGCGATGAAGTATTGATTACGGACCAGGAGCATCCGAGCGGGCGGGGATGCTGGTACATGCGGGCGGCGCGGCACGGGATCACGGTGCGGGAGGCGAGGATTCCGATTCCGCCGAAGAATCCCGGGGAAGTGGCGGATGCGGTGATTGGGGCGATGGGGCCGCGGACGCGGGTGGTGAGTTTCAGCGGCATCACGACGGTGACGGGGCTGATTACTCCGGTGAAGGAGATCTGCGAGGCGGCGCGGGCGAAGGGAGTGATCTCGGTGGTGGACGGGGCGCACATGCATGGGCAGATTAAGATCAAAATGTCCGAATTGGGATGCGACTACATGGCGGGGAGCCCGCACAAGTGGATGTTCGCTCCGGCCGGGAGCGGGCTATTGTATGTGCGCGAGGAGAACCTGGAGAAGCTATGGCCGTCGATTGTGACGGGGAACTGGGATGACAAGAAGCTGAAGGCGGCGCGGTTCATGATGATGGGGACGAACAACCGCGCGGTAGTGGAAGGGGCGATGGCGGGCTTGCGGTTCGGCAAGCAACTGGGTCCGGAGCGGATTTATGCGCGGGCGCATCATGTGGCGCGGTATCTGCTGAAGAAGGCGCAGGAGAGCCCGCACGTGGAGTTGTTGACCCCGGATGATGACCGGATGTTCGGGGGGCTGGTGACGGTGAAGTTCAGGACGCAGCGGCTGGAGAAGTTTCACGAGTTGCTGGCGAAGCGGCGGATCTGGACGTTCAGGGCTCCACAGGTGCGGTTGTCGACGCACATCCACACGCGGCCGGAGGATGTGGACCTGTATTTCGAAACGATGCGGGAGGCGCTGGGGTAGGGCTGGAAGGAGATGCGCGTGCTTTACGAGGGCTCGTCCTAGGCGCCTGTTTAGCCATTGCGGCGGCGGAATCAAGGATTGTTCCGCTTACCGCTATCGCGCGGGAATACAGCACTAGACCGAAGTTCTTTGGTCATGTGCAGGTAAGTGATAGCAGGATAGAAAGTTAGGGATATTCAAAGAGTGTCTTACTGCCTACAAGCCTGGTTGATCAAGGGAGTTGAAGGGTGACACCGAGCAAATCCAGCGCGGCTTGCTGAATCGCAGTCGGCTGGGTGAGCATGTCGAATAGAGCAATCTTTTTATCGCGCGGCTGAATGCGGTTGATG
>JADLBG010000192.1 GCA_020847895.1 Bryobacterales bacterium | reverse complement strand
AGGACCGTCTGGCGAGCATCGGCATGCTCAGCGCCAGTGTGGCGCACGAGATTAACACGCCGCTGACCGTTCTGCATGGCTCGATCGAAAAGCTGTTGGAGACGGCTCCGGAGAAGCCGGCCCGGGAGCGTCTGGCGAGGATGCTGCGAGTGACCCAGCGGATGCGGCGCATCAGCGAGTCGCTGGTCGACTTCGCCCGCGTCCGCCGACAGGAAGTGGAGCCCATTTCCGTTCGACCAGTGGTGGAAGAGGCATGGAGCCTGTTGGCCATCGATGACAAGGCGGGCGGAATCCACTTCAGCAACCTTGTGCGGGAAGAGCATCGCGTGATGGGCAACCCGGACCGGCTGATCCAGGTATTCGTCAATCTTTTGCGCAATGCCTTGAACGCGGTGGGCCCGTCCGGTTCGATCACGGTGGCGTCGCAGCTAGTGGAGGAGGGCGGAAAGAACTGGGTGCTTATCGCGGTGGAAGACGACGGCGCCGGGATACCGCCCGACGTGCTGCCGGGGATCTTCGAGGCGTTTGTCAGCACGCGGCTGGATGCCAAGGGCACCGGTCTGGGCCTTACGGTGTCGGACGGGATCATTCGCCAGCACGGCGGGTCCATCAAGGCATCGAACCGTCCCGGAGGAGGAGCACGCCTGGAGGTGAGACTGCCTCATGCTTAACAAGACCAGCGTCGCGGTGCTCGATGACGACTCCGACTTCCGCACGTATATCGAAGACCTGCTGGTGGATGAAGGCACCTACACGGTGGAAGCTTTCGCCAGCCCCGAGCAGCTATTCGCCGCCTGCGAGCAGCGCTTGCCGGACATCGTGCTTCTCGATATGAAGATGGGCGAGATTCGCGGCGATAAAGTGCTGGAGCAGCTACTGGCGCGCTGGCCGGCGTTGTGCGTCATCATCATCACCGGATATCCTTCGCTCGAGGATATGCGGAACACCTTCCGGATGAAGGTGTTCGACTACCTGCCGAAGCCGTTCACGCTCGCCCAACTGAGGCAGACGTTGAAGAGCGCCGTCGAGGCATTCGGATTGGGGAAGACGCCGCAGCAACTCCTGCGCGAGCGGCTTGGACAGCGCATCAAACTGCTGCGCGCCGAACGGGGCTGGTCGTTGAAAGAACTGGCGCAATCGACGGGACTCAGCGTTTCGCAAATCAGCTCGATCGAACGCGGCGCGCACCTGCCAAGCATTGAAAGCTTCCTCGCCATTAGCAGGGCGTTCGACAAGCGGCCGAGCGAAGTGCTGGCGTCCATTGATTTCTGACGGCTGGCGCGCGCCTGAAACGGCGGCGCACCGGGTCACGTCCACGGGGAAATATATGCGGAATCACACCTTCGCGCGAACCCTGTGGAAGGCCACCGCGGGATTTCTATTCGTTCACGGGGCCATTTCCGGACAGCGCGTATCGCTGGGATTCGTTGGAGGAACGCCTCTTACAAGAGATTTCCCAATTTCCAGAGTCTACACTGGCCAGGAGATGCCCGGATTTCCGGTCGCGTTCGACTGGTTTTCCGATAAGCGGAGCTTTCTTGCGGGCCTCTCCGTCGAGGTTGGCTTGGGGAAGGGGTTCTCTCTCGAAGCGAATGCTTTACACCGTAATCTTCATTTGCAAATGCGAGACGTTTTCGCAGACGGGACTTCGCGATACCTCGGCGAGGTGGTTCCAGGCACATGGGAGTGGCCGGTCCTGGCGAAATACCGGTTGCCGCCGGTTGGGGCCGCGCGGCCGTTTCTCGAGGGGGGCCCGTCATTCAGAACGCGGCACAATCCGGCTCCGGCGGAGCCTTCCCAGTTTGGAGCGACGATTGGAGCGGGTGTGGAGTTTCGCCTCGGCCTGCTGAGAATCTCACCGGCGCTGCGGTACACACGATGGCAGTATGACGGTGATTATCCGAGAGCCGCGACGAAACGCGACCAGATCGAGTTTGTGACCGGGATCAGCTATGCCGCTCCCATCCGCCATGGCCGGTTGTGGAACGGGAGGCTTGGTCTCGGAGTCATTGGAGGCCTTCCGCTGACGGGAGGATTCAAAGAGATGCGCCGGCCCGAACGGCTGGACGAAGCGCGGGGCTATGCCGTGGGGCTGGCTGCCGAGTTGAAACTGAGCCGCCGGTTATCCATCGAACTCGATGGGTTGTACCGTCCGCTACGCGCTCACAGCTACGGGGCCGTATTCGTCCAAGGCGAACTTGTTCCCGGCGAGAGCGCGTTCGAGTTCACTGTCTTGACCTGGCAACTGCCCGTGCCGGCGAAGTACCGCTTCCGGCCCGATGCGCGGGTTCGCCCGGTGATCGAGGCCGGACCGTCCTTCCGCGCGGCGGGCAACGTGAACGGCTACAACCCCTCACGGTACGGCTTCACGGCGGGTGGGGGAATCGAAATGCACCACAAGACGATGAAGATCAGTCCAGTGGCGCGATACACACGGTGGGCGAAAGATCCACCCGGCGCCGTGCGATCGGCCAGCACGGCATCGAATCAGGTGGAGTTGCTGTGCTCATTCATATTCTAAGAGGAACAGCGGGCTTTCTAGCGGCGCAGGTTCGCTTCGAACAGCTTCAGGATGCGCTTATACTCGTCCGCCCATGAGGAAGGCTGGACGAATCCATGGTTTTCCACCGGATAGACGGCCAATTCCCAGTTCTCTTTGCGCAGTTCGATGAGGCGCTGCGCGAGGCGGACGGAGTCCTGAAAATGCACGTTGGTGTCCACCATCCCGTGACAGATGAGCAGCGCGCCCTTGAGCCCGGCGGCGTGATAGATGGGCGAGGACAACCGGTAGGCTTCGGCGTCCTT
>JADLBG010000191.1 GCA_020847895.1 Bryobacterales bacterium | reverse complement strand
TACCAGCGCAGCCATCCCTTGCGATTGATTCCTGAAAAACCGGAGGAGTGGCGCTCCGAAGTGGACGGGAAGTGGGCCATCGACAAGACCTACGATGGGTCGTCCCACACCCAGCCCAATGGAGTGCTCTATCTTGTCACCGGGGCCGGCGGCGCGCGTCTCTACACTCCGGAGCAGGAGAACAAGCCGGAGTCCTGGCAGGAGGTCACCACGCGCTTCGTCTCGAATACGCACTCCTTCACGCTCGCCGATGCCGAGGACTCGAGGCTGACGGTCCGCCAGGTGGATGAAAACGGCAAGGAAGTGGACCGCTTCGTGGCGACGAAGTAGCCGGCCTTTCCGCGCGGCCTGAAAGCGCCGCCAGCAGTTCAGACAGCGGAAAGTCATGGCAGCTACAATCGTCAATATGCGGTTTGTGGTACTTTCCGTGATGATAGCCGTCCCCGCGCTGCTGGCGCAGAAAAAACCGTTCGATGCGCAGGCGATGATGCGTATTTCCCGCATCAGCGAGCCGCAGGTTTCTCCCGACGGGGTGACGGTTGCATTCACGGTCCAAACAATCGACCTCGACAAGAACACGAAACCAAAGCAGATTTGGGTGGTTCCCGTGGCCGGCGGCGTCCCGAGGAGAATTACCAACGAAGGGACCACCAATGAACGGCCCCGCTGGTCGCCCGATTCCAAGCACATTGCCTTTGTCTCCAATCGCGGCGGATCGTCTCAGGTCTGGCTGATGGACCCCGACGGCGCCGGCTCGCGGCAGGTCACCAATTTGAGTACGGAGGCTTCAGGCGTCCTGTTCTCTCCCGACGGGAAGGCGGTGGTCTTCAACAGCGAGGTCTATCCGGATTGTCCCGACGACGCCTGCAACAAGAGGCGTATGGAGGAAGAGAAGACTTCCAAGGTGAAGGCGCGGATTTATACGTCTCTTCTTTATCGACACTGGACGGAATACCAGACTGCCCGCCGCGCGCACCTGCTCACCGTGCCTATTGAGGGCGGTTCCCCCAAGGACCTGACGCCGGGACCACGCCTGGTCCCCCCGTTCTCTCTCGGCGGTCCTGATGACTACGCCATCTCGCCTGACGGGAAGGAACTCTGCTATGTCATGAATCCCGACCCGGAGCCGGCCGTCAGCACCAACTCCGAACTTTACGTCGTGCCGATGGAAGGCGGGGAGGCTCGCAAGATCACGGTCAATGCCGCCGCCGACAACTCTCCGCAGTACTCCCCGGACGGCCGCTGGATCGCATTCCGCCAGCAGCAGCGCGCCGGTTATGAAAGCGACCGGTGGCGACTGGTGGTGCTCGATCGCGCCACCGCCCGCACCACCGTTCTGACGGAAAACATCGACCGGAATGTGGAGAGCATGTCCTGGTCGGTCGACTCGAAACGCCTCTTCTTCGTCACGGAAGACCGCGGCCGCACTGTTCTTCAGATGATCCCCGTCACGGGCGGCGCGTCGCGCATTCTCATCAGCGGCGCGGGCGCGATTGACGATGTGCAGTTCCCCGCTGACGGCAAGAACATGATCTACACCGGGCAGACCGGGGCGCACCCCAGCGAAATCTACACGGTGGCATCCACGGGCGGTCCGGCTACACCGCTCACCCATCTGAATGACGCCCTGCTCGCCGAGTACTCTCTGGCTCCGTTCGAGGATTTCTGGGTCACCGGGGCGGAGGATGCCAAGGTGCAGAGCTTTCTTCTCAAGCCGCCCGGCTTCGACGCGAAGAAGAAATACCCCGTGCTTTTTCTCATCCACGGTGGTCCTCAGGGCGCTTGGTCGGAAAGCTGGAGCTATCGCTGGAATGCGCAGGTCTTCGCCGCGGCCGGATTTGTCATCGTCATGCCGAATCCCCGAGGCTCGACGGGATACGGCCAGAAATTCACCGACGACATCAATTCTGATTGGGGCGGAAAAGTCTATGACGACATCATGGCCGTGGTGGACTATGTTGCCGGCCAGCCCTATGCCGACGCGGATCGTTTCGCCGCGGCGGGGGGCAGTTACGGCGGCTACATGATCAACTGGATGCTGGGCCACACGCAGCGCTTCAAGGCCTTCGTCTCTCACGCCGGAGTTTTCGATCTGCGCAGCATGGCGGGGACCACGGAAGAACTCTGGTTCCCGCTGTGGGAATTCCGCGGCATGCCGTGGGACAACCCCGAGGTCTATCAGCGCTGGTCTCCGAGCTATTTCGTCAACGAATTCAAGACCCCCACGCTGGTCATTCAAGGCGAGTTGGATTACCGTGTTCCCATTGGCCAGGGGCAACAACTGTTTACCGCTCTTCAAATGAAGAAGGTGCCCTCGAAGCTCATTCTCTTTCCGGATGAAGGCCACTGGATTCTCAAGCCGCTGAATTCCGTCCTGTGGTACAACTCATTTCTTGATTGGGTCGCCGAGTGGACCCGTAAGCCAACGCAACCCTGAAGGAGCGCCCTCATGCCCCGACTGGTACTCATCTTTCTGCTTGCCATGACCATGCAGGCTCAGCAAAAACTCCGCATCATCGCCATCGGCGCGCATCCCGATGACTGCGACATCAAGTTTGCGGGAACGGCCGCCAAATTCGCCCGCGCCGGGCATATGGTGAAGTTCCTTTCCGTCACCAACGGCGACGCCGGCCACCAGGAGATGGGCGGAGGGATGCTAGCCAAGCGCCGCTATCTGGAGACGCAGGAATCCGCGCGCCGTCTAGGCATTGCCGAATATGAAGTCCTCGACAATCACGACGGCGAACTGACGCCAACCGTCGAAGCGCGTAAGCAGATCATTCGCGCGATTCGGAAGTGGAAGGCGGATATCGTCGTCGCTCCGCGGCCCAATGATTACCATCCCGACCACCGCTATACGGGAGTCCTGGTGCAGGATGCCGCTTACATGGTGGTGGTGCCGAACATCGTTCCCGACACACCGCCGCTGCACGACAATCCGATTTTCCTTTACTACCAGGACGGCTTCCAAAAACCTGCTCCCTTCCGTCCCGATGTGGTAGTGAACATCGATGATGTGTGGGAAACGAAGGTCAACTCCCTGGACGCGCATGTTTCCCAGGTTTACGAATGGCTTCCCTGGGTGGACCACACGCTTGATCAGGTTCCGAAGGACAAGCAGGCCCGGAAGGAGTGGCTGAGCAAGCAGCGCACCCGCCCCCACCCGGCCGCTGTCCGGAAGGCGATCGAAGAGATCTACGGGCCCGGCGCGGCGGATCGCATCAAGCGCGTCGAGACATTCGAGTTGTGCGAATACGGCCGCCAGCCCACGCTTGCGCAGTTGCGCGCGCTATTCCCCAAGTAAATGGAGATTGCCGAACGTCTACGCCTGCTGCCCTCCGTTGACGAAGTCGCGCTTCGTCTCGAGGGCTTCGGCTATCCGCGCCGGGTGGTGATTTCTGAAATCCGGCGGGCCCTCGCCGATGCGCGGGAACAACTGCGCGGGGGCGCGGCGAACGTCGATATCGACAGAGAGGTTATCGCCTCGTTGTCGGCGCTACGGGGCGCTTCTCTGCGGCGCGTCATCAATGCCACCGGCGTGATTCTGCACACCAACCTCGGCCGCGCGCCGCTTGCCGGCATGTCCGTGCCCGAGGGCTATTCGAACCTCGAGTACGACCTGGCTACGGGGCGGCGCGGCAAGCGCGACGCGCACTGCGGCGCGCTGCTGGAACGCATCCTCGGCAAGCCCGCCATTGCCGTCAACAACAACGCCGCCGCCGTGTATCTGGTGCTTCAGGAACTTGCCGCCGGAGCGGAAGTCATCGTCTCCCGCGGCCAGTTGATCGAGATCGGCGACGGCTTCCGCATCCCGGACATCATGCAGCGCGCTGGGGTGCAACTGAAAGAAGTTGGAACCACCAACCGAACCCACGTTGACGACTTCCGCCGCGCCGTCAGTGACCGCACGCGTTTGCTGCTGATTGTTCACCCGAGCAACTTCCGCATCGAAGGGTTTACCGCCCAACCGTCCCGCGAGGAGATTACCGCCCTCGGGGGCGAACACGGCATCCCCGTCTACGAGGATCTCGGCAGCGGCTGCCTGGCCGATCTGGCCCCCTACGGGATTGACGAACCGCTCGTCCAGCAATCGCTTGCCGCGGGCGTCAACGTGGTCAGCTTCAGCGGGGACAAACTCCTGGGCGGGCCGCAGGCGGGGATCATTGCGGGCGATGCGCCGCTTATTCAGCGCATCCGCCGCAACCCCATGTTTCGCGTCCTGCGCCTGGACAAGCTGATAATCGCTTCACTCGAAGCAACGCTCCGCCACATCCTGTTCGAGGAGTGGGACGCGCTTCCCTCGCTTCGCATGATTCGGTTGAAGGCGGAGGAAATCCGCGCTCGCGCCGAGGCCTTGCTCGCCGCCCTGCCCGGTCTTCCCGCTCAGATCGTGCCCGGCAAGTCCGTCATCGGCGGCGGATCGACTCCGGAGCAGTCCCTGGCCACCTGGCACATCGCCATCTCTGCTCCGAGCGTAGCCGAATGGGAGCGCCGCCTCCGCGCGGCCGAGCCTCCGGTCATTGCGATGATCGCCAATGAGCGCCTGCTGCTCGATCTGCGCACGGTTTTCCCCGAGGAGGAGAGCCGGCTGCT
>JADLBG010000190.1 GCA_020847895.1 Bryobacterales bacterium | reverse complement strand
TGATCTCCCGGGACGCGCGTCCGGGAATGCCGGGGATCACCGGAGATGACATGGCTGCCCGATCGGCCTCGCGATCCATCATCCCGTTGTTTTCGAGGACGCGCCCGGTCATCTTCGGCAGTTCACCATCGGACGGATTGTCCATAATGCTAATCACGCCGCGCATTCCCAGAAAGTCGCTCTTCGGAATTTCGCGGCCGGCGTTCGGGCCATTGCCGAAGCCTTTGAAAGAGATGCATGCCATATGGCGGCCGTCCGGTGAGACGGCCACGCGGTATGGGTACCAGGCGGCGGGGATGTGGCCCAGCACCTGGAGCGTGCGGGCGTCGAGAACGCCGATGGCGTTGATGCCGCTTTCGGCCACATACAGCCTGGCTCCGTCCGGCGACACCACCATTCCGGACGGCCCCACGCCTCGCAGGCGCGAGACGAGCGGCGAGGGAACGATCCGCTGCTTGGCGAGCAGCTTTCCGTTGGACAGATCGATACGTTCGATCAGGTCATTATTCCCGTTGGAGACGAACAGGCTGTCGCCGCTCACCGCCAGGTAGTTGGGAGCGCTGCCGCCAACGGTGGCGCCGTTATCCGATGGAGAGCGGATGAGGAGACCGGTCTTCCAATGGCTCAGCACTTTGGGCGCCTGTGGATTGGAAACATCCACGCCGGTGACGGAGAAGGATTGCGGGCCATTGTCGTCTCCCAGGCCGGGGATCCTGCGGCCCTCGAAGGTGACGCCCTTTCGCGCGGCTTCGCTCGGATAGCCATAGGGGGGCCGCGTAAGCCCGCGCGGATCGTGCGTGCCGCCGGCGGGCGGCGGCACGGCGCTGTATTCGAACAGGCCGATGTTGGCGACAAAGACGCGGTTGCCGGAAACGGCCAGCGAGTAGGGGTAGCGTCCGGCGGGCGTGGAACCGGCCACGCGCCGCTGCTGCGTATCGACGATCACGAGGCGGAAGTTGGTAACGTCGGCGGCGTACAGATAGCGGCCGTCCGCGGAGACCTTCAAGTCGGCGGCGTAGCTGTCCTCGAAATGCTTCCCGGCCAGTTCGACGTTGAGTGGAATTTCGGCCAGCAACCGGGTGGAGGCCGTGTCGAAGACAAAGAGCGTGCCGCTGTCGCCGCTGCTCCAATAGAGCAGCGCGCCGTCCGGAGAGAAGTCGGCTCCGCCGGCGTTCAGGTGGCCCTTTTTCTTCGCGGGCGGCTTCGGGGGGTGCAATTCCACGATATTCGGCGCGCCGGACTGCCAATCTGTCAGAATCTGCCCCACGCCATCGCTGGGTACAAAGAGCCGTTTCCCGTCGCGGCTCATGGCGAGGCCGTGAGGGAAGCGAACGAGCGGAAAATGTTTGCCCTCGGGCCGCAGGTAGCGGCCACTGGGAAGGATGGTTGTCCCGGCGGGATCGTGAGTGGCGTAGGTGTCGACCGACGGCGGGTGCAGGTAGGGTTGGGCCCAAACAGCGGCCGCGGCGAGAAACCCGGCTATCGAGCGGGTGGGAATTTTGAAGCTATCCGGCGAAGGTCGTTGTTTCATTGGTGACGGCGACTACCAGCCTAGCGAAAGTTCCGATGGCCGCAAAGGAGCTTGCGCCCGCGCGCGGCACGTACCGTTGTCAAGGCACGTACCGTCCCGAGCACGAAATTTGCCTGTGCTATACTCGCGCAACGGCTCTCCTCACAAACTGGCTCCCACTATGACCGACAACGTAGATCTGAGTATCCAGCAGTTTATTGAAGCCTGGCGCATCTTGAGCAGCGCGGCTTCCAGTTACAGCACGTACTCCGCCGAAGCCGTGGAATGCGTATTCAGCGGAGTCCCGATCCCGTTTTTCAATGCGGCGGTCCTCACAGCGAGAGGCCTTTCCCCCTCGGCCGCGCAAAGCGCCGCTGAAAGAGCGCGCGCGTGGGCGGCAGGGCGTGGTGTGCCATGGATGCTGGCCGCCACGCACGAAGCGATGGAGCCCGGCGCCGACTGCGCCGCCATCCTGGAGAGTTGCGACTTTGTTCCGGTGATGGCGCTGACGGGAATGATGGCGAAGCGTGTTGCCCCGGTGGACAATTTTCCTGACGGCTTGGTACTGCGAGTTCCGGAGGACGACCCAGCCTGCGAAGCGATTCTGGACGTCAATTCGGCGGCCTATGGGATGCCATTCGCCGTGGGACAGCCCGTATGGGGACGAAGAGCGTATTGGAAGGACCATTTTGCCGTCCTGGGTTTTGCCGGAGGGCGGCCGGTGAGCAGCGCCGTCGTTGTCATGTCCGGCGGACACCGTTATGTCGCGCTCGTGGCTACCGCGCCGGACCAGCAGCGCCGCGGCTACGCGGACGCGGCCATGCGCCGCGCGCTGGAACTGGCCCGCGAGGCGCATGGCGAGCATCCGACCTTCCTGCACGCGACCGCCGCCGGACGTCCGGTGTATGAGCGCATGGGCTACCAGGCGGTGTCCTCGCACACCATCTTCATGGACAAGTCTTTTCTCGGCGAACATTGATACGGGGACATCTCTGCCGCGCCACCCGCCCGAGGCCGGAAGCGGGATTAGTATTAAGAAATGCAAGCAATCGTCTCCCTGCCGCGGGGGGGGGCGACGTGGGCGGCCATGGCATCATCAGGATGGATGCGCTGAGGGACTTGTACGAATCCCTGCAACTGAGAGAGCCGCGGACCTACGTGCAGAGCGGAAACGTTGTGTTCCTGACCGCGGAGCCGCATCTGGGCGAACTCGCGGAGCGGATAGAGACCGGCATTGAGCGCAGATTCGGATTCCGGCCGGCCGTGGTTCTGCGCACGGCCCGCGAGATGAGCGATGTGGTGGCCCGAAATCCTTTCGCGGAACGGGAAGGTGTAGAGCCGGCGAAACTGCTGGTTACATTCCTTACCGGGACTCCGGCGGCGACGGACCGGGAACGGACGCTGGCCATGAACACCGGCCCCGAAGAAATGTGGATGGAAGAGCGCGAGATCTACGTCTATTTTCCGAATGGATTCTCCAAGGCCAGACTGTCGATGGCAGCCGTGGAGAAAGGGCTGCGAGTCGCGGGCACGGGAAGGAACTGGAACAGCGTGAGGAAACTGCTTGAAATGGCGCGGCGGCTGGAAGCGGGCGGATAACATCCCGGCATTGCAAAAGGGGCGCGGTCACTGCGTACGCGCGGGGCGTTCGGTGATGGAGAAGCGGGCGTAGGCCACGATGCCTCCAGGCATGGAGAGCGCGATGGTGCCCAGGTCAAGATCGAGGAAGAACAGGACGCAGAGGATGTGTCCATTGACGAAGCAGGAGCCGTGGATCAGCCGCGCCTCGGGCAACTCCGTAAACAGGGCTTTCTCGATACTGACGGAAGCGGCGCCCAGCGCCTTTGCCGCCATGGCCGCAATCGGCTCATGTAATTGTTTGGCCGCCACGGGGCGCCCGCTAGTCACGAACTCCGGATCTTCGGCGAAGCCGTCGAAATAGAAATTCCAAAACGCTCCCAGATCAGTGGCGGAAGCCAGCCGTTTCTTCAAATCGAAAATGCGTTCGCTATCCATGAGAAACGCTCCGGGGAAGTTTGCAGGACCGCCCTGGGAAGAGGCGATGCCGGTTGCGGGCCACCAGGTCGTACGCCGCCACGCCGATGGGGTTCATGAGCGGCGAAAAGAAAAACAGAGCGGAGCCGGCAATGAGCCTTCGCCACAAGGGCGCCACGGGTTCCGGCGCCAGAGCAATCAAGGCGAACAGCGCCATCCAGACCACCGGCGTGTAGACGAGCATCCGCCGAACGGCGTAAAATCCTTCGAGAACCCTGCCTCCGGAGGTCACCAACTGTAGCCTGCGCGAGGCCGCCTCGTCACTGATGCCATACTCACTTCCCCGCCCTGCCTGATAAGGCGACCATTCGAAGACTTGCTCGAAATCGAGGCGCTCGAACTGTTCGCGGCACCAGTCGCAGAATCCGCAGTCGCCGTCGAAGATCACCAGAAGGGGTTTGGAAGGCCAACGCAGGAAACTGAACATGGCAGCCTGCATGCCGTAGAAGAACATGGTGAAGGTCTGCCCGGTAAAGAGGAGAAATCCGGATTGAAGGCAGATGCTGACACACACTCCCCAAAGTCCGAATGACGGAATGACCAGGAAAAGAGAGGCTCCGAGTTCGGCGGCGATTGTCGTCCAGCACATGAACTTTCCCAGCAGAAGGGGCGGGAGCATGTTGTTCAGCCAGATGTAAACGGGTTGCGCGAGCTTGTCCACGGCCCAGTGCTCGAAGAACTGCCCGCTGTGCCAATCCGCATCGAGAGCCTTATTGAGGCCCGCGCCGAAGTACACGATTGCCACTTGCAGGCGCAGCAAGTAGGGCTGCATTCCCGGGACATGGAGTCCGGCAAGCAGCAGCATGAGGGCGCAGAAAGTCTTGTTGTTCCCGTAGTAGGCGCGCGAACTCAGAACGCCGAGCAGCATGGTTCCGCCAAGCAGCAGGCAACTGGCGCGCACGGCGCGATTGAACAGCAGCGCCGCGGCCGAAAGAAGAAACACCGTTTGCAGCAGGCGTTGGAACACGATGCCTGGCATGAGGTGATCCAACCCGGGGAGGAACGGAAGAAACGGATCGGGGAGCAGCCGGACGTGGTTTGTGAGCAGCAAAGCGAGCGCAATCAGCTTCGCCATCAGCAGGACGGGGATAGGCAGAGCGGTACCGCCCATCCGCAGCGGATTCCAACTGGCGCCGGTCATGGCCTTGGGGGGTAGCGCCATACCTGCTCCTCTTTGCCATTGATCCGATAGCGCATCGTAATCTCTGCCTTGGTTGGCCTGGCGTAGCGCTCCTCATAGCCTTGGATGATATCAATGAGGTTTTGGACGCCGCGGTTATCGGCTCCCTTGGCGGGGCGCCGGTACCGCCGCCGCACCTCCTGGGGTGTGAGTTTCTTCCCATCGAGGGTCACGTCTAATTGATAGTCCGTCTGCATGTCGAACGGAGCCCAGCAGAAGTAGCGGGCTTTGGTGGTTCGCGCAAGGGCGATCAGCGCGAGTTGCGCCGCGATCAGCGCTGCCGCGATGCCAATGGAAACCCTTTGCATCATGCTAGACTCGTGATTCTATCGCAGGAGATTCCCATGTCGGACACCATCAAATACCTACTCGATGAAAGCCGCATTCCTAAGTTCTGGTACAACCTCATAGCGGACTTACCTTCGCCTCCTCCTCCCGTCCTTCATCCCGGCACCAAACAGCCGGTGGGGCCGGACGACCTGGCGCCCCTTTTTCCCATGAGCCTCATTCAGCAGGAGGTCACCACGGACCGGGAGGTTGAAATTCCCGGTCCGGTCCGGGAGGTTTACAAGCAATGGCGGCCAACTCCGCTGTTCCGCGCCCGGCGGCTCGAACAGGCGCTCGACACGCCCGCGCGCATCTATTACAAGTATGAAGGAGTCAGCCCGGCCGGGAGTCATAAGCCGAACACGGCTGTTGCGCAGGCTTTCTACAACCGCGAGGCAGGGATCAGGAAGATCACCACGGAAACCGGAGCGGGCCAGTGGGGCAGCGCGCTGGCGTTTGCCGGCGCGCTGTTCGGCATCCAGATCGACGTGTACATGGTGCGAGTGTCCTACCAGCAGAAGCCGTACCGGCGAGCCCTGATGGAATCCTACGGCGCGCGCTGTGTACCCTCTCCTTCCAACGAAACTGCCAGCGGACGCGCCATCCTCGCCCAGCGGGCGGACCATCCGGGCAGCCTCGGAATCGCCATTTCCGAGGCGGTGGAACTGGCCGCGCAGCGAGACGACACCAAGTACTCCCTCGGCTCCGTGCTGAATCACGTGCTGCTGCACCAGACCGTTCTCGGGCAGGAATGCGTAGGGCAGATGGAGATGGCCGACGACTATCCGGATATCGTGATCGGCTGCACCGGAGGCGGCTCAAATTTCGCGGGCATCGCGTTCCCCTACCTGGGAGCGCAACTTCGCGGCGGGAAAGCCGTGAGGATCATCGCGGTGGAACCGTCGGCGTGTCCCAGCCTCACGCGCGGGAGGTACGCCTATGATTTCGGCGACACGGCGCACCTCACCCCGCTCACGAAGATGCACACTTTGGGATCCACCTTCACGCCGCCGGGATTCCATGCCGGAGGCCTGCGCTACCACGGGATGGCGCCGCTGGTGAGCCACGTCAAGGAACTCGGCCTCATCGAAGCCCGGGCGTATCAGCAGACTGCCTGCTTCGCCGCGGGAGTTCAACTCGCCCGCACTGAAGGCATCCTTCCCGCCCCGGAGGCGAATCATGCTGTCCGGGCGGCAATCGACGAAGCCCTGCGCTGCAGGGAGGACGGCGTGAGCCGGGCGATTCTATTCAACCTCTGCGGCCACGGGCATTTCGATATGCAGGCCTATATCGACTACTTCAGCGGCAAGCTGGCTGATCTCGAGTATGACGAGGCGGAACTGGCGATGGCGCTCGCCGGGCTGCCGTCCATGAGTTAACTTAACGGCTGAAATAGCCGTTGATCTCGAGCACGATGTTCGTGCGGCGATAGGCATAGAGGTCGATCGCGCCGCCGGTCCCCGCGGGCACAATGACGAAGTTCGTCACCACCTGTCCTTCGAATGCGTTGAGAAAAGATACGACCGGGCGCGGTTGACCCGTTGGGTAAGCAGTGAGGTAGGGCATCGGCGAACCGGAGGGGAGAGCCGTGGCGTTGACGGCGTAAGCTTTCGCCGAGGCGGGAATTCCAGGGCAGAAGAGAGCATTCGGCATGGGCAGCGTGCGTGAGGTGTTGTCCGCAAACGTCGGCCCGCCGAATACGCCTGGAAATGCCGGATTCGTCGTATCCATCACGCGGCACTGCGGCAGCGTGAAATAGTAGAGGCCGGTGAGTCCGTCGTCGGGAGCAAAATAGCCGTTGATGTCGATGAGGAAGTCAGTCTCGTCAAAGGTGAAAACGTCAATACTGTCGCCAACGGCAGTCACAAGAAAGCTGTTCGCAAGAATCCGCCCGGACGGTGAGTTCAGACTCGAAACGTTGGGCCGCACGTCTCCCGTGGGCCACGCAGTGAGGAAGGCGAGCGGACCTTTGGGGACGGCGGTAATGGTGACGGAGTAAGCAGCCGCTCCGGAAGGAACCTGGCAATAGGGAGACGACGGAAAGTGGAAGTGGCGTGTCTCCCCAGTGGCCATGGAGGGTGGTCCGAAAGGACCGAAGGTTGGCCGCATGATGGAGCGTGTCTCCACCACCCGGCAGGGACTGAGCGGGTAGTACACGAAGCCGGGAACGTCAGTCGAGTCCGTGAAGTATCCGGCAATATCCAGGACAAGGTCGGTATTATCGGACGAATACACGCTCAAACTGCCGAATGGTCCGGCGCGCACGATGGTCGAGTTTGCAACCACAAGCCCGTCAGGGGAACGGACAGTCCAAACCGAAGGCTGGTCCTCCCCCGTAGGCCAGATGGTGACAAAATCGGCACGCCCCCTGGGAACAAGCGTCACATTGAGCACATAGGCTTTCGCTGAAGCAGGAATGCGGCAAACCGTGGATTGGGGCAGCGGAACCACTCGCGTTTCCTTGGCAGCGAAAAAAGGCGGGCCGAAAGGCCCTATCCGCCCCTGATAGTTGTATTCGGGACGGGTTTCGAGGGCCCGGCAGGGGGAGAGGGGAACGAAGCGCAAACCGCCGCTTTGCCCTGTGCCGGACCCTAAACCCGTAGAGATTACACCTCCGCTCGCTTGCACCGCCAGCGCCAGTCCGTCCCCGGTGCTGGCAAGCGACGACGTCAAGCCGACAACAATCGCAGGCTTGCTCGTGGATGCCGCAACCGTAGCATGAACCGTGGCAGCCACTCCATCGGGAATAGCTGTCCGATTAAGCCCATACAGGATGCACGCAAGCCCCCCTGTGTTGGGGGTGCAGTAAATGGACTTTCCGGCGCTGACGGCGACGGCGCCCGCGGTAACGTTTATCGAGGAGATGTCCGCGGCGGAATACGTCACGGTGAACATCAGCGCCGAGGGGAGAAGTGTGCCCGTGGTGCGCAGATTGACGCCCAGATCCACAGCCGAGCCTGGAGGTGCGTGCCCGGAAGAGAGCGAAAGAGAAATACTTTGCGCAAATGCGCCGTTGAAGAACGACACCGCAATCGGGAGCAGCAGCCATCGATGAAAGGCTTTCCTGGCCCGGAATACGGAGCGAAGAGGCCCCATCAGCATCTCTTCATTCTAGTGGAGGGCGCCGCCGACATTCACGGAATTCCTGTGGTTCGGAGTAGGTTCGGTATACTGGCCCGGGGAGGGCTAATGCGGTCCATGAAACTACATATTCTCGCCGGGTTGGCGTTGTGCCTATTGTTCACCGTCTCTTGCGCAAAGAAAGAAGCGGCATCGGGAACAACCGGTCCGCGGGCAACGGTGCTGTTGCGTGACGGAACAAGACTATCCGGAACAGTCTCGAATTCCTCCGCGTCCGGGATGACCCTGGTGAGCGACGACAATGTCTCCCATGCACTCGACATGAAGGACGTGAAATCCGTGGAGTACGGCGAAGCGCCTCCGCCTGCCGGACAGGCCCAGACGCCAACACCCTCCGAACCGGCTTCTCCCGTGGCGCGCACACCCGCGCCCACGGTAGCTCCCCAGTCCCGGCCGGAGTCCCGTCCCGCTGAGTCCGCGCCGCGGGTAACGGTGAGGACCTACGAATTGCCGGCGGGAACCGAGATATCCATCCGCACGGGAGAAACCATTGATTCCCGAAAGACCTCGGAAGGGCAGACGTATGCGGCGGAGGTAACGAAGAACATCGCGGATGCAAGCGGG
>JADLBG010000189.1 GCA_020847895.1 Bryobacterales bacterium | reverse complement strand
TTGGAAAGCCGAAGCGCCTGGTGATTGACCCTGAGAACAAGGTGCTGCGCTACAACGACCAGATGCGCGTGCTGGTGGCCATCCGTAAAGGAGAGCAGTTCGCCGAGGTGGGAGAGTTCGGCGAGGCATTGAAGGAGTACCAGAAGGCGCTCGACGTGAGCCGGAACAGTTCCCTGGCGCACTACCGCGTCGCGGAGATCTTCTTTCTGCAAAGCAACTACCAATCAGCGGCCAATGAGTTCCGCGAGGCCCTGAACGGAGACCTCGATCCCAAGTGGACCGAAGTGTGGGCGCATATCAACCTCGGCAAGATCTTCGACATCACGTCCCAGCGGGAGCGCGCGGTGAATGAATACAACCTCGCTCTGCGCACGAAGGACAACACACAAGGCGCCCTCGAAGAGGCTGCCAAATACGCCAAGGAGCCCTATCAACGGCAGCGCGCCAGCAATTGAGTCCCTTCAATAACCGTGGTGCTCGAGGAAGCGCTCCACCTCGATGGCAGCCATGCACCCGGAACCGGCGGCGGTGATTGCCTGGCGGTACGTCCGGTCCTGGACATCCCCGGCATGAAACACGCCATCGACGCTCGTGCGCGCTCCGCCCTTCGAGAGAATGTACCCATCCTCATCGAGATCGAGTTGGCCGGCGAACGGTTTCGTATTGGGAATGTGGCCAATGGCGATGAAGAGGCCGTCCACATCGCGGTCCGTCACCGCATTGGTCGCCACGTTCCGCAATCGAACACCCGATACAAACCCCTTATCCGCGTCGAAGATTTTGTCCACCACTGTGTTGGTGATCACCTCGATCTTCGGATGCTCCAGCACGCGGTCCAGCATGATACGCGAGGCGCGGAATTGGTCGCGGCGATGCACCAGCGCCACATCGCGGCCGAAGCGGGTGAGGAAGAGCGCTTCTTCCATGGCCGTGTCGCCGCCGCCTACCACCATAATCCGCTTGTTGCGGAAGAAGAATCCGTCGCACGTGGCGCACGAACTGACGCCTTTGCCAATCAACTTTTGTTCGCCCTCAATACCCAACCAGCGGGCGGATGCTCCCGTGGCGATAATCAAGGTCTGCGTTTCCAGCCACTCGCCTTCCACGTTCATCCGGAAGGGGCGGCGCGAAAGGTCCGCTTCCGTCACGGACCCGGCAATGTATTCCGCCCCGAAATGCTCGGCCTGCTGCTTCATGCGCTCCACGAGCACCGGACCGTCGATGCCCTCCGGAAACCCGGGGAAATTCTCCACCAGGGAAGTGATGGAAAGCTGCCCCCCGGGCTCGTGTCCCGAAATGACGAGCGGCTTCAGGTTGGCGCGCGCGGCATAAATGGCAGCCGTGTTTCCGGCGCAGCCGGATCCTAATATGATGACATTACGCATTTTGAGGGTTGAGCCGGATGTGGCTCAACCCTCAATGCTAGCACGCTAAACAGGAGAGGAGCCGAACGGACGAATCAGCAGTTTTTCGATCTTTTGCGTTTGAGCAAGCCGAGCCCCAGAAGCCCGGCCCCGATCAGCGACAGGCTCATGGGTTCGGGCACCGGGTTGCCCGCCACCAGATCGTTGGCGCACGTGGCGGCCGCAAATTGGACATAGGACCCCGAGCCGGAAAATGCCTCGAGAAAATTCGTGTCCGCGCTGGTGAAGTTGATCGCCACGTTGATTTCCGATCCTCCGAGAAGCGTTGCCGCAACGCTTCCCGCCCCGGTGTTCTTCTTAATGGCCCCCGTGGATTCCCCCCAGACGAATTCCGCCGGCCGGTAGGTTCCCGCTGAAGTGTTGTTTAACACGGTCCCCGACGTGAGGAATCCGCTGACGGAATAGAGATTCCCCGCGTCCAGGCCGGCCATCCCGACAGTGAAATCATTATGAGTTACCAGCGGAATCGCCCACCGGTTGCCTCCACTGGTGACCAGAATGTCGCCCGGATGGACTGTCGGGAAGCTACCTACATTGATGCCGGATAGTGTCGTGTCCCCGCCGTTCTGGCCGTAGTTCATCCGTACATTGATCTGCACCGCCCCGCCGGAGAGCATGCTGAAGGAAATACTGTCAATGTCGAACTGCTTGAGCAGGCCGATCACGTCTCCATTGTTCTTGGCGGAACCCGGGTTCTGCCCTCCGTAGACATCAGTGAGAGTCAGCACCCCGGCCTGAACGGACCCTGTTGATATTGTGAGCAGCGCGGCAGCAAGAAAGGCTGCGGCGGAAGTCATTCGCATCGTTGTCACCTGACTCAGGGTGACAGCGCGTCACGAGGGCTCAAATGGAACCGGAGTCACTTTGGAAAGCGGAAAAGTAAGGGTTCAACGGCCTTCGCAGGGACTAGTACGCCGCGGCGTATTCTCCAATCAGAACAGGTGAAACGCGGCAAACGCGCTCACGTACGCCATCACGGTCATGTAAGAGAATTGGACCGCGGGCCACTTCCATCCGCCGGTTTCCCGCCTCACCACGGCGATGGTCGACATGCATTGCATCGCAAAAGCAAAAAAGACCAGCAGGGCTAAACCTCCCGCGGGAGTAAGATCGCGCTGTAGGGCCTTTTGGAGTCCTTTCGAGGCCTCCCCGTTCTCGGCATCCCCTTCGATGCCGTAGATGGTGCCCAGCGTCCCGACGATCACCTCACGGGCGGCGAGCGAAGTCAGCAGACCGATGCCGATCTTCCAGTTGAACCCGAGAGGCCGAATCGCGGGCTCTACAACGCGCCCAAGCGTCCCCGCAACGCTCTCCTCAATGGGAGGAGCCTTCCCTTCCTTGAGCGGAAGATGGGCCATGATCCACAGCGCGATTGCCACTCCAAGAATCACCGTTCCCGCCCTCCGAAGAAAAACATAGGCCCTGTCGAACAGCCGGAGACCGAGAAAACGCCACGTCGGCCAGCGGTACGGCGGCATCTCCAGCACGAACGGCGTCCGGTCGCTCTTTAATATGGAGGACTTGAGGAGCCGTGCCGTGAGAACCGCCGCCGCGAAACCCAGAACGTAAAGACCCAGCATCGCCGCTGCCTGCGTCCCCAGAAAGCGCCCGAGAATTGGATGATCCGGAAGAAACGCGGCGATGATGAGCGTGTAAACCGGAAGTCTTGCCGAGCACGTCATGAACGGCGCAATAAGAATGGTTGCAATGCGATCCCGTTTGTTTTCGATGGTTCGCGTGGCCATGATCGCCGGCACGGCGCATGCATAAGCCGACAACAGCGGAATGAACGATTTTCCCTGCAAACCCACCCGCGCCATCGTGCGATCGGCGATCAGCGCCGCGCGAGCCAGATAGCCCGAATCCTCCAGTAAACCAATGAAGAGAAACAGCAACAGGATCTGCGGCAGGAACACGAGCACCGAACCGACGCCGCCCCACACCCCTTCCGTCAGCAGATCGCGCCACCAGACATCCGGCAAAATCCTTGCGATCCAGGCGCCGGAAAGCGAAACCAGGCTCTCGACACCATCCATCAGCGGGCGGGCGCCCGAAAATATGGTCTGGAACACCAGAATCACCACCGCCAGGAAGACAAACGGCCCCGCCACGGGATGGAGAAACACGCGGTCCAGGCGCCTCGTCCAGATGGGAGGAGCCGGAGCCCGGTACTTTGCCCGCAGGCCAAGCTTCGCCGACCACTGCCGGCAACGGGGAACGTCCTGAAAAATAGGAAGCTCCACGGGCCTCGGCACCGCGAATTGACCTTCCAGATAGTTGCGGATGGTCTCTATTCCCTGGCGCTTGGCAGCGCTGATCAGCACCACCGGAGCGTCAAGTTGCGAGGCGAGTTGCTGTGTATCGACTGACCCGCCGCGTTTGTGCAGATCATCGGCCATGTTCAGAATGACCATGGTCGGAATCCCCAATCCCAGCACCGAAGCCGCAAGCATGAGGTGCCGCCCCAGGTTCGTCGAATCAAGAATCAACAGGATCGCGTCCGGCTTGCGAATCCCCTCGATTCCCCCCGATAGCGCATCGCGCGTAATCCGCTCGTCTTCGGACCGCGGATCGAGACTGTACACGCCCGGCAGGTCCACCAGGTCGATCTCTCTCCCGTTGTCCAGCCGGAGGAACCCCGTCCGGTGTTCGACCGTGACGCCCGGAAAATTGGCCACCTTTTGCCGTAAGCCAGTCAGTACGTTGAAAAGCGTGGATTTCCCCGAGTTAGGAGGACCCACCAGGGCCACCGTCTTGCGGGCCAGGGAGCGAACGGGCGGAGGAGGCGCTATGGCGCTATTCACGTGGCAATCGTGGCAGTCGCTCATATTGGGTTCTTCCTGCTTCCCAGAGAGACTTCTCCCGCGAGCGGCCTAGTCCGCGACGCGTATCTTCAGGTGGCGCGCCGTCTCGCGGCGGAGAGCCACTTCCGAGCCGTCCACGCGGAATACACGAGGATCGCCGCTTGGCGCACTGTGCGCGGCCGATACGATCTGCCCCGGCAAAAACCCAAGCTCCATGAGACGCCTGGCGTTGTCTTCCGGGAGATCCAATCTCTCCAGCACCGCCTGCTCGCCTTCGCGAAGTTCGGCGAGTGTCGCGTGCTTTCTGTCGGGCGGGCGATGCTTCCTGCTGAAACTCAGTTGCAACACGCTTCCAGTATGACCGCGAAAATCACCGCCTGTCAAGTGCCGCCAAGCCGTGGAAGCTGCAAATGGATTTCAAGGCGCGAAAACAGGAGGGAGCCGGCCTCGGAAAAGTCCGCATCGGGACAACTTGACCACAAGGAATAGTACCGAAGTCACGGATTGGAACTATCACTATGGTTATAGTACGTTTATCGCCGTCGTCATAAAAATTTGCTTGAATTGGTACCTTCGTTACGATATGCTTGCTGTGGTCCCTCGGGTTGCTTAAGTAGAACCCCGTCACGCCCGTAGGGTGAACCATTACACGTTCATCGGTGGAGTCACCTATGTCAAGGTTCACTATCTTCTGCACTCTGTGCCTTGTCCTCCTCCTCGGGGCGTCGGTTGCCTCTGCTTCCTCAAGCATTGCCAATCCCCCCCAGAGTCCGGTTCAGGCACTTAGCAGCACTATCCACACTTCTTTAGGCAGTCCTTTCTTTCCCCCAGACCCATGGCGGACGGGTTCCTTGACGGGCGCTGTTCGCCCCTCCCTTGGTTCTCCGTTCTTCCCTCCCGATCCATGGCGGACGGGTTCCTTGGCGGGCGCTGTTCGCCCCTCCCTCGGTTCTCCGTTCTTCCCCCCGGATCCGTGGAGGACGGGTTCCTTGATGGGTGCCGTTCGCCCCTCCCTCGGTTCTCCGTTCTTTCCTCCTGATCCGTGGAGGACCGGTTCCTAGGGCGCGGACGCTGTTCGCCCTCCTTGGGTTCTCAGTGCCCGGTTCGAAAGCGTGATTCGAGCGGGCAACCCGCAACGCTGATTTGCGGATTTGCAACCAGGTTTCCATGTTGTATTGAAGAAAAGCAGCCCGGCCTGAGTGGCGGGCTGTTTTTCTTTTGGATTCGCCTCCCTTTTCCCCACCCTCCCGGCCTCTTCCGAAACGATCTGTTTCCAGGAAATTCTACCTTTCATCCCCCCTCCTCCCGGCGTTACACTGGAGAAGAATTCTTCGAGCTATTGTCAGAAAGGTAACTCCATGTCAGAAGGCGACTTCAATCGCAGAGACTTTATCCGGCAGGCCGGCGGCGCCGGGGCGGCCATGGGCCTTGCCTCCTCCGCTCTCGCCGCCCGTCCGGCAGCCAAAATGTCGAGCCGTATCATCGGAGCCAACGACCGCATCCAGGTGGCCGCCATCGGCGTCGGCGGCCGTGGCTACTACGTCTCCGGTGTCTTCCACAAAATCGGCGCGGAAACCAACACCTGTGCGATTGTCGGCGTGTGCGATACCTACCAGAAGCGCGTCACCAAGGCCAGGGAATCGTACAAAGCCGAAGTGGGAACCCTGGATTACCGCGAGATTCTCAGCCGTAAAGACGTCGATGCCGTGATCGTCGCCACCCCCGACCACTGGCATGCTCCCATCGCCCTCGAAGCAATGGATTCCGGCAAGGACGTCTATCTCGAAAAGCCGATGTGCCACACCATCGAAGAAGCGCGCCAGTTGGTCCAGACCGTCAAGGAAACCCAGCGTGTCCTGCAGGTAGGCTCCCAAACCACTTCCGGCGACCAGTGGCACAAGGCCAAAAAGGCCATTGCCGACGGCATGATCGGCAAACAGATCATGAGTCAGGGCTCCTATCACCGCAACTCCATCGAGGGCGAATGGAACTGGAAGATCGACGCCGAAGCCGGCCCCGACGCCAAGGGTGAAGATTACATCGACTGGAAGATGTGGCTTGGCAAGGCGCCCAAGCGCCCCTACGATGCCGACCGTTTCTTCCGCTTCCGCAAGTACTGGGACTATTCCGGCGGTATCGCCACGGACCTCTTCTTCCACGTCGCCGCCCCCATGAACATCTGCTGGGGCAAGCCGCAGTTCCCCTCGCGCGTGGTCTCGAGCGGCGGCATCTACGCCTTCCACGACCGCGAAGTGCCCGATACCTTCCACCTCCTCGCCGAATACCCGGAAGGGTTCTCCGTCGTGCTCAGTTCCTCCATGGCGAACTCCCAGCACATCCCCGGTCTCATCCGCGGCAAGGATGCCACCCTGATCATGGTGGAGCACGGCAGGTTCGAAGGCCTCACCGACCACATCACCGTCCGCCCCGAACGCGCCGCCAGCCCGGAATACCTGGCCAAGTTCGGCAAAGAGGAGATCCGCATTCCGGTCGACGCCACGGACCCCATGCGCAAGCACGTCACGAACTTCCTCGACTGCATGCGCACTCGCCAGAAGCCGACCCTCGACGTCGAAACCGCCGCCCACGCCCAGGTGCTCATTTCCATGTCCGTCATGAGCTACCGGCAAGGTAAAGTCCTCTACTTCGACGAAGCGAAATGGAAAGTCGCCGACAAGCCCCTCAAGGCTTGAACCTACGCGACCCGGTCTATAGCCGCGGAATCTCCACTTCCGCGCCCTTGCGGTCCGCCGAAACATAACCCGCGTAGATTGTCAGCGTGATGTCGATTGCCAGATCGAGGTCGCATTCCGCATGGCGTCCGGCGGCGAACGATTCCACGAAATCACGCATCTCGTGCAACTGGCCGGAACTCCACCCGAATTCTGGATACGCCGGGATCCAGCCTTCATTCGAGCTGATCTTCTCCACCAGGTCGAGTCCGTCCATCTCCTGGCGGTGCGGGCTGTACAGGTCCACGACATGCACCGGGTTCAGATGGCAGCGCGTGCGGTGGTTGTTGGCGAACACATCGACGTAGTCGTAGATGCCGCCCAGCACCAGCTCTGATGTGATCACATCCGCCACCATGCCGTCCTCGAAAATGACGTGCAGCAAGGCGTAGTCCTCGGTGTCTTTATACGCGGTGCGCAGATAGCCGCGGTCCTCGAATGCCGCAAGCCTGGTGATGGCATGCGTCCGCGCCGAAATCGCCACCGGACGGATGGGCCGCCCGTTGCGCGCCAGCCCCTCCTTGCGCTTCAAATACAACACCCCGCCCAGGGGATGGCAGCCCTTGCCGATCATCGATCCGCCGCCCTGCTCGCTCCAGATCCCATAGACAGGCGAGTGCGACCCGCTGTGCGATTCCTCGGCCGTCATCCGCAGAATCTGTCCCTTCGCCGCCTCGAGAATCTCGCGCTCGCGCTGGATGGACGGGGCGTAAATCCAGTTTTCCGCATAGCCGAACAGAATTCCCGTCGAGGCGATCAGGTCCCGCACCGAGCGCAGATCCTCGATCACCGCGGCCAGCATCTCCTCCTTCAAGTGCGTCTCCGGCGAGCCGAAGAATCCCGTGAACGGCTTCTCGACAATCACGTGCTTGCCCGCCCGCGCGGCGGCGCGGATGTAGGTGAGATGCGACGA
>JADLBG010000188.1 GCA_020847895.1 Bryobacterales bacterium | reverse complement strand
GTGAAGCTGTTGAACTGATTGCAGGCCGGAGAGCCCGCGCTAGGACATTTGCGCGAGAGCGGAGCCGGTTTGCTTTTCGACATCGGCGTGCAAGCTGTTGCCGTGGGCGTCCATGGTGACGATGGCGACGAAGTTCTCCACTTGCAAATGCCACATGGCTTCGGGGATACCGAATTCCATGAAGTGTACGTCCGGCACCTTCTTCACGCTGCGCGCGTAGTACTGGGCGGCTCCGCCGATGGCGTTGAGGTAGACGGCGCCGCACTCCTTTAACGCGGCGAGGGTTTTCGGGCCCATGCCGCCTTTGCCGATGACGGCGCGGACGCCATAGTTGCGAAGGATGCCGGCCTGGTAGGGCTCCTCGCGGCTGCTGGTGGTGGGTCCGGCGGCCTTGGTCACCCATTCGCCGTTCTGCTGGAGCATGACGGGTCCGCAGTGGTAGAGGATGGCTCCGTTCATGTCCACCGGGGGCGGGTTATTCACCAGGTGCTTATGGACGGCATCGCGGCCGGTGAACATTTCGCCGTTGATGAGGGCCACGTCTCCAACCTTGAGAGCGCGCATCTGCTGTTCGGTGAGAGGAGGGGTGAGGACGACTTCGCGGCCGGTGAGGGGGAATCCTTCGCCCTGCGTCATGCGCTCGACTTCGCGATCGGGGTCGCGGTAGAGCCACCTGGTGATGGCTCCGGTTTGGGGATCGAGGCGGACGCCGAGCCTGCGGAAGGCCCAGCAATCGTAGGCGACGGAGACGAAGAAGCTGGCGGGGATGCGATTGGCGGCGCCAATCTTGCAGCCGATGAGGGAGGAATTGCCGCCGAACCCCATGGCTCCGACGCCGAGGCGATTGGCTTCGTCCATGATTTCGGCTTCGAGTTTGGCGAGGACGGGGTTTGGATTGACGTCATCGAGAGTGCGGAAGAGCTGCATTTTGGCGAGCATATAGCCGTGGGCGCGGTCGCTGCCGATGCAGACTCCGAGGGCTCCCGGGGCGCAGCCCTGGCCCTGCGCCTGCCAGACGGCGTGGAGGATGCATTTGCGGATGCCTTCGAGATCGCGGCCGGCGCTGCCGAGGTGATCGAGGGCGCAGGGGAGGGAATACTGGATGTTCTTGTTTTCGCAGCCGCCGCCCTTGAGAAGGAGCTTCACTTCGACTTCGTCTTGTTCCCACTGCTCGAAGTGAACGACGGGGATCTCTTCGCCGAGGTTGTTGCCGCTGTTCTTGCCGGTGAGGGAGTCGACGGAGTTGGGGCGGAGTTTGCCGCGGCGGGTGGCTTCGGCGACAGCGTTGTTGACCGCCTTGCGGATGACGAGTTGATTGACGCCCACGGGGGTGTGGACGATGAAGGTGGGGAGTCCGGTGTCCTGGCAGATGGGGCCTTCGTCTTCGGCGGCCATGTCGATATTGGAGGCGATGATGCCGAGGGCCTGAGCGGATTGGGTGGAAGGGGTCTCGGCTTCGATGGCGTGTTTCATCGCGGCGCGCACGTCGGGCGGGAGATTGGTGGATGTCCGGGTGATGAGTTCCATGAGGCTGTTTTCAAGAAATTGCATGAGTACTTGCTCCAATAAGAATCATTTCAGAGGAATTCGCACGCTGGCGAGCATGCCGTGTTTGATGGCGGGGTTGGGGCTGGTGAATTCGACGATCACCCGCGCGCCTTTGATTTCCTTGACATTGCCGGGGATGCCGTCGCTTGAGAGATCGGGAACGACGACGAGGGCGGGCATGCCCGGCTTAATGCGCTCGAGCAGGCGCGGTTCGGGATCCACGACCACCTGTAGCAGGGCCGGGTCGACGGCAAGCTGAATGAGATCCTCCATTCCGCGGGTGACTTCGCCGCCGGGTTCCACGCCGAGCTTGAGGACGGATCCGTCGGCTGGAGAGAGAATGTTCGAGGCTTCGAGGTCGCTGTTGGCGGCGTCCACCACGTCCTGGCGATCCTGCACGGTGGTTTTGGCGAGTTGGAGTTCTTTTTCGTAGCTTTGGACGCGGTCCGCGGTGGAGCGGGCGAGTTCGGAGGCGGTTTTCGATTCCTCGGCGGCGGTTTTGTATTCGCGCTCAGCTTTCTCGAAGACGAGGCGGGGGGTGGCTCCTTCGCGGAGGAGCATTTGCTGGCGGAGGTAGATTTTTTCGAGGCGGTCCACTTCCACGCGGGCGCGAGCGGCGTCGGCCTCGGCGCGCGCGGCATCGAGGCGGGCGGCGAGGATCTGGCCTTCGAGGGTGGTGACCTTGGACTGAGCGTTTTCAAGGTCTGTGCGGGCCTGCCCGGCGGCTGTTTCGAGCATGGTGTTGCGGACATGGCCGAGAGGTTGACCCTCGAGGACCTCGTCGCCGGGCTGGACATTCCAGCGGTCGAGGATGCCGTCGGTGGGAGAACGGACGGGCAGGATGTGGGCGGCCTGAATTTTTCCCGAGAGGAGAGCTTCGTCGGGGATTGGGGGCGGGGGCGCGGGGGCGGTCTTTTGCGCGGGCGGCGTGGCGGCGGGCTTGCGGAGGATGGAGAGGGCTCCGGCGGCGATGGCCAATAGAATGGCGGACACCGAAAGCAAGACCCATTTGCCGCGCATATCCCGATGGTATCGTGCAACGCGGGCTGCCGTCTTCAGTATGCTGAAGCAATGCGCAGCGCGGTGGAGGCGATTCTCAAATGGCACCGGGGCATGCATTCTCCGGACCTGAGGGTGAAGCTCGGGAAGATGAGCGAGTCTCCTTTCCGCTTCTTTCGGGGGACCTATTTTTTATACACGGCAGACATCAGGACGGGCGCTTTCCGCAGGCCGGCTCCGCTTGCCGCGCGCGGGCCGGTGGTGGGGGACGTGCACACGGAGAACTACGGCTGCTTCCGGTCAATCAGCGGGGACATTGTGTATGACATCAATGATTTTGACGAGACGACGAAGGGTTATTACGAATGGGATGTGAGGCGGTTGGCGGTCAGTCTTGTGCTGGCCGCGCTGGAAAACGGCCACCGGCTGGGGGATGGGGTGAACGCGGCGGAAGCGGCGATACGGGCGTGGCTTGATGGGTTGCAGCGGTGGGCGGGGCTGGGGCGCAAGGAGTTTGCGGGGCTGCCCGAGCGGCGGCAGGTTCGCGAGCTATTGCTGACCACGCAGGAGAAATCGCGCGTGAAGTTTCTGGAGGGTCTGACGGAGGAAAGTTCTCCGGGGCGCTTCACGCTGCGGCTCGAGGGAGGGTTGCATGGCGTCAGTTCCAGGGAGCGGAAAGCGGCGATGGACGCGCTCGAGTTTTTTCTGGGGCATTGTCTCACTTCCGCCGGCGCGCATCCGGAGCGGTACCGGTTATGCGATATCGCGGCGCGCACAGCGGGCAACGGGAGCCTGGGAAGGCTGCGCTATGCGCTGCTGCTTGACAAGGGGAAGACGAAGACGGCAAGCCTTTCGACGCTGCGGCTGATCGAGTGGAAGCAGGCGCTGGACTCCGCGCTCGATTCGCCCTTTCCGCACGCGGGGAAGGGGCGGGCAAAGGCGGTCTACACGGCGACGAAGGCATTTCAATTGTTCCCCAAGCGGTATCTGGGGTATACGAGCATGGATGGAGTTCCCATGCAGGGGCGGGAACTGGGGGCGAATGACGCGCGATTTTCGCATCGTGAGTTTGTCGAGACCGCGCGGTTCGGCAAGGCGGCGGGAATGTTCGGCGGGTTGCTGGCACGGTGTCACCTGCTCGGGGCGGAGGCGGGCGGCGGTCCGCGAGGGATTCCGCGGAGCGTGGCGGGCTTTCGGGACCGGTTCGTGAACGGCATTCTCCAGTTTGCGGTTTCCTATGCGGAACAAGCGCACGCGGACTTCGAGGAACTGGGGCGGCGCCGCGAGGAGGTGCACCGGGCATGGACAAAGTAAAGGCTCCGCCTCTCACGCTCGCATCGCTGACGAACGTGTTTCTCAAGGCGGGGAACACGACGTTCGGAGGGGGCGACCCGACGATGATGGCGTTGAAGCGGGAGTTGGGAGAACGGCGCGGGTGGTTTTCGGATGAGCAGTTCGCGCTGGTGTTTTCGCTGGCGCGCATTACGCCGGGGACCAACGTGCTTGCGTTTTGCGCGGGGGCGGCCTATCTGATGTATGGGTGGGTGGCTTCGGTGGCGGCGGTGATCGCGGCGTCGGCTCCCTCGGCGGTGCTGACGGTCTGGCTGACGGTGGTGTTTGAATCGGCGGACCGGAACCCGATCGCGAAGATGACGGTTTCCGGGGTGCTGGCGGCGGTGGTGGGGATGATGGGGGCGGCGGCATGGCAATTGACCAAGCCGAGTTTCCAGGGCAAGGGCTGGCTGCGGATTGTGGCGCTGACCGGGGGGACGCTGGTGCTGCGGGAGGCCTGGGGCTGGACGCCGCTCGAAATCATGGCGCTGGCGGCGGGGATCGGGGCCGTGTGGCGGGAGATGTAAGGGAAATGAATCTGGTTCTGTTGTATTTTCTGCTGCTCAAAGCGATGCTGCTGTCATTCAGCGGGCTAAGTTCGCTGCCGGTGATTGAAGCGGATTTCGTGGAAAAGCACCATCTGATCACGGAGCGGCAGTTGAACACGGCCGTGGCGGCGGGGCGGTCGGGGCCGGGGCCGCTGGGTCTTTATGTGGTGAGCGTGGGCTACATGGCGGCGGGGATTCCAGGCGCCGCCGCGGGTTACCTGGCGATGGTGAGCCCGGCGTTCTTTATTCTGCCGATCCTGCGATTCTTCGCTAACCGGGCCACGAATCCGCAAGTGCGGGGGGCGATCCGGGCGCTGCTGCTTTCGGCGGCGGGGTTGCTGATCTCTTCGGCGCTGCCGATAGGGCGGGCGACGCTGACGGATGGGGTGATGGTGGCGGTGGCGGTGGGGAGTTTCGTGGTGCTGGCGTTTACGCGGGTGGAGACGCTGGTGGTGGTGGCGGGGTCGGCGGTGGTGGGGTTCGCGGCGGCGGTGCTGCGGGGGTGAGGGTGAGGGGGAGGAGAGGATGTCCGTCAGGCGCAGGTGTGAGTGCCGGTAGCGGGCTCGACTGGGAGACCGAGAATATTTCCGAGAATATCGAGAACGACGCCAGGGCGGAACGGCTTACTGAGCACGGCAGTCGCTCCCAGCATATGCGCCACATGTAGAAATTGACCGGCAAAGGCTCCCGACATAGCGACAATTTTCAAGTCCGGGAGTTCCTTACGAAGTTGGCGGATTGTCACCAGCCCCTCCTGTTCGGGCATGACAATGTCGATCATGACCACATCAAAATGCCGCTTGCGGCATTCCTCCACGGCCTGCCGGCCGTTGGCGGCTTCGCAGACCTCGAAGCCAACTTCGGCCAACATGGTTTTCAACATGGCTCGAACGTCTGCGTCATCATCGGCGACAAGCGCGCGGAGAGTGTTGTTAATGCGCATCACTTCCCGAACCTTGTCGACGAGTTGGGAGGGAGTAAAGGGCTTTTCAAGGAAAGTGCTGCCCGGAGTGAAAGAGCGCACCGAATCGGCTACGTTTCCGGAGATATAGAGCACGGCCGCTCCCGGACGGGAACGAAGGAAGGCGGCCGCCAACTCATTTCCACGCATCTGCGGAAGGATCACATCCGTAAGCAAGAGATGAATGGGACCGAGATGCGCGGAAGCAATTGCCAGCGCCGCCTGTGCGTTGTCCGCCTCGAGCACGCTGTAACCCTCCATCCTCAATACCTGTGCCGCAACGGCGAGGATTTGCGGTTCATCGTCAACGGCCAGGATGACTTCCGTAGCTCTTCGCGCCGGTTTGGCCATGGGCTGTGGCGGATGTGCCGGTTCCGGGGCCGCTGCTCTGGGGAGATAAATCTGGAAAGTAGTACCGCGGCCGGGTTCGCTTGAAACGTCGACATGTCCCTGGCTATCTTTCACGATTCCATGAACCACGGCAAGGCCAAGGCCAGTTCCTTTTTCCGGCTCTTTTGTGGTGAAAAAGGGCTCGAAAATGCGGTCCAGAGTCGCGCGATCCATGCCGATGCCTGAGTCGCGCACGGTCAGAACCACCGCGGGGCCACTGAAGCCGGAGATTGACTGGCTTCCGGATGCGATGTCTACGTTGTCAATGGCAACCGCCAGTTTGCCTCCCTTGGGCATCGCGTCACGCGCATTGACGGCGAGGTTGAGGATAACCTGTTGCATCTGACCGGCATCGGCGGTGACAAACGCCGGTAACGTAGCGGCGGAGATCTCCAACTCGATTTGGCCTGCGGCGAGTGTACGGAGCATGCCTTCCATGCCGAGCAGGATTTCATTGAGGTTGAAGGTGGCGGGCTGAAGTGCCTGCTTGCGGGAAAAAGCGAGCAAACGGCGTGTGATCAGGGCTCCGCGTTCCCCCGCGGTCCGGATCTGTTCGAGTCCCAGGCGAAGAAGGGGGTCTTCGGACGTAGTTTTGCGGAGCAGGAGTTCACTATGGCCCAGGATAATGGTCAAGAGGTTGTTGAAATCATGGGCGATGCCGCCGGCAAGTTGCCCGACCACTTCCATCTTCTGGGCCTGGCGGAGTTGCTCCTCCATCCTCTGGAGGGCCTCCCGTGATCTGGCTTCCCGAAGGACGCGGCGCACGGCGGGAGCAAGGCGTCCGATTTTGTCCTTAAAGACGTAGTCGCTGGCTCCGCGCGTCAGGGCGTCAATAGCGGCATCCTCACCAAGGCTTCCCGTGAGAAAAACGAAAGGTTTATGGGGGCACTTTTCTCTCGCCGCCGCAAGGGCAGAGGCTCCGTCAAAACCGGGAAGGGAGTAGTCGCTCAAAATGAGGTCGAAGCCGGGGTGGTCGAGATGGGTCAGGAATTCGTTTTTCGCTTCCACCTGAACGATTTCGCAGGGAATGCCCTCGTGCGCGAGCACGTCCTCAACCAGTTCGACATCTTTTTTGTTGTCTTCCAAATAGAGGATACGTAAGGAAGAATTCATCTGGCCGGTCGCCCCCACGCTCACCGCATGTCCTTGTGTCGGCTAAGCTTAGCTATCTTTGGAAACACAAGTCTATCACAATTTTCTTCTCTGAACGAAGAAGGTGCAATACCTGGACGCAAAAATGTAGATTTCTGCCTGTTCGGCCGCGGCTAGTAAATCATTGTCGCAAGTACCATGAATATCAAGGCGGCGGCTATGGAAATAAGGCGGCAGCGAATCACGATTAGGCCGGCGTCCGTTGTATGAGTTGTAAAAAAAGACTCCAGGATCGCAACCACGCCCCGGCTTTGACGGCTACCTTACTGGGGGCAACTCATTGAGAATGGCCCAGAACGCACCGATCTCCTTGACTGCATCGAGGAAAGCCGCAAAGGCGACCGGCTTCACGACGTAGGCGTTGACGCCGAGTTGATAGCTGTGGAAGAGATCGGATTCCTCACGCGAGGAGGTGAGCATCACAACAGGAATGCACTTCAGCTTCTCGTCGGAGCGAATTGCGCGAAGCACCTCGAGCCCGCTCAGCTTGGGAAGTTTGATGTCCAGGAGGATGAAGGCTGGAGGACGATCGTCGCGCATGGCGAAACGGGCGCGGCGGTAGAGAAAGTCGAGGGCATCCTCGCCGTCATGGGCGACTATCACCTTGTTCGCCAGGTTGTGCTCTCCAAGCGCCTCCATCGTGAGTTCGACATCATTGGGGTTATCTTCCACCAGTAGAATGTCCCGTAGTTGATTCACCGCGAGTCCTCGTTTCTCCAGGGGAGGGAAAAGTAGAATGCCGCCCCCTCGTCCACGGTCCCGGCCGCCCAGGTTCGTCCGCCGTGACGGTGGATAATGCGCCGGACGGTGGCGAGGCCGATACCGGTTCCCTCGAACTCCTTACTACTGTGTAGGCGCTGGAAAACGCCGAACAACTTTTCGGAGTACTTCATGTCGAACCCAACACCGTTGTCGCGAACGCGGAATACCGCCTCCGCGCCATCGCGATATCCGGCGACTCCGATGCGCCCCATGGCGCGGTAACGGGTGTATTTTATCGCATTTGAAACCAGATTCACCAGAACCAATCGCAGCATGGCGGGATCCCCGTGCACGGGGGGAAGGGCGCCGATCTCCCATTCCAGCGCGCGGCCGGCGGTTTCGGACGCCAACTCATCCAGGGCATCGCGTAGCAGCCCGTCCATACTTACCGGCGTGGACATCAATTCGGTCCGGCCCATGCGCGAGAACGCAAGGAGATCATCGATGAGTTTTCCCATCTCCCGGGCCGACGCGGAGATAGTGTCGAGGTACCGGCGCGCCTTCTCATCGAGGCGGGATCCCGCGTATTTTTCCAACAGACCGGAGAACCCATCGATATGGCGCAGCGGCGCGCGCAGGTCGTGGGAGACAGAGTAGCTGAACGCTTCCAGTTCCTTGTTGGCCCGGCTCAACTCCTCCTCGATGCTGATTCGCGCCGTAATGTCCTCGCCCACCTCGATGGCTCCGTTGAGGTTGCCCGAAGAATCCCGGAGGGGGACGGCGGACAGAAGGACGGCCTTGCGGGAATGGCCGGGTGTCTGGATGCCAATCAACTCCTGAAGGATGGTCTCGCCATTCAGGATGGCCCGCTTCAAGACCCACTCCCGGGCCAGCACGGGATCACCCGTCCGCCAGTGCCAGGCCTTAACCTCACCGTACGGGGAGGATTCCCGATGGTCTCCCCAAAGCGCGGTGCCAGCGGCGTTGATCATGCCGATGGCTCCATCGGGGCCGGCAATGCAGACACCGACGGGCATTGCCTCGATGACGCTCCGCAATAACCGCTCGCGGATCTTGAGTTCCTGGAAAGCCGTGCGTTGTTCGGTGATGTCGGTCATCACGGCGACGGCTCCCGTTAAGGCTCCTTGGCCGTCGCGAAGAGGTCTGGCGGTGACGTGTACCCAGCGAATGCCCCGGTTGTCTCCATCGGGGGGTGGCGGACGGATACCGACAATGGTCTCATCGACCAATTCCCCGCGGGCGGCACGGGCTAAAGGCATCTCCTCGACGGGCACGGGGCAGAGGTTGTCCTCGTGAAGAATGCACCCATAGCGGCCGGAAATTGCCGCCGGAAATCTGCCTTCAGGGATTCCGCTGATGCGGCAGGCGGCATGGTTGTAGATAAGAAACTCTCCGTGCTCGTTGATGACAGCCACACCGTCACCGATCGATTGGAGAATGGCCTCGGTCAATCCAACCTGGCGCAGCAACTCGTCCCTGGCTCGCCCGAGTTGTCCCGCCATGTTGTTGAGGACGGCGGCGAGATCCGCAAATTCGTCGTTGTTGCCCGTATCGATCCGGTAGGAGAGATTACCGGCGCCGATGAGTTCTGCTCCGCGTTTCAGTGTTGCGACGGAGTTGGAGAAATTACGGAAGATCGCGGCGCCGGCAAGGATGCCGAGCAGCAGCGCCAGAGCGGTCCCAAAGAAAACAACGCGAATGGATGCTTCCGCGCTTTCCTCCGCGATTTTCTGACGGCGGAAAAGCAGCGTTCTTTCCGTTTCCTTCATCCTGCCCAGTAGCTCGCGAATTCTGTTGGTCTTTTCACGAGCTAAAGCAACCTGTTTACCGACATCTCCGGAAAGGGTGGACCTGTTGGCGCGGCTCGCGACCTGCTTTCCGGAGAGAGCCAGGGCTTCCTCCAGCAGGGTGGCGAGGCCCCTCAAGTCCTCCTGCTGCTCGTGATGCCGGGCAGCGAGGGAGCGAAGCTTCACGAGGCTCTGTTCGGCGGCGGGAACGGCGGCCCGGTAAGGATCGAGGTAGCCGGTGTCGCCGCTGAGAAGGAAGTCGCGAACGCCGGTTTCCACGGCGCTAATGGCCGAATCGGCTTGCTCAAACTCGGCAAGGAGGGAATAGGTGTGCTGAACGGACTGATTGGTTTCGATGAGACGAATGGCGCCGCGGTAGGAGGCGATGCCGCTCACGAGCACGTTGGCGAGGAGCCCGAGCCAGATTGCCAGGCCGAGCTTGATGGCGAAGGTCCATCTCATGGTCTTCCAATACACCATGTGGAGTATACATCGACCCGAGCCATGGAAGACAGGAGGCAGCCAAGGCTACTAAACGAAAGTCATAGCCCTGCCGATGTCTACGGTGGAGTACTCCTCTTACATGCAGACTAATCCCTCCTTCGTCGTGCTGGCCGTTGATGATGATCCCCAAATTCTTCTTCTGCTCCAAACCGTTCTGGGCAGCGTCGACGCCAAAGTGGTTCCGGTTTCGGACCCGGGCAAGGCGATGGAGGCCCTCAGGCAGCATCGGCCCGCAGCCGTCCTGCTCGATTATTTCATGCCAGGAATGAATGGGATGGAAGTTCTGGACCAAGTTGTAGAGTTTGATCCTGGAGTTGATGTCATTTTCCTTACCAGCCACTACTCGCCGCAGGCCGCGGTGGAAGCCATCCGTCGAGGAGCCGCCGATTATCTCACGAAGCCCATTGATATCAACATGTTGCTGGACAAAATCGGTCAGTTGGTATCGGTGTGGAAGCATCGCCATTTCACCTCCGCGCTAGACCGGCAACTATTGGAGGCGTTTCAATTCGAGGGCCTGGTTGGGCGCAGTCCGGCGATGCTGGAGGTATTCGCTCGCATCCGCCGCATCGCGCCACACTTCCGCAATATTCTTGTGACCGGCGCGACGGGGACCGGGAAGGAACTGGTGGCGAAAGCCCTGCACCGGCTGAGCCCGGTTGCGCAGCGGCGCTTTGCAACCTGTAACTGCGGAGCGATTGTCGAGAGCCTGATAGAAAGCGAACTGTTCGGCTATGTCAGAGGAGCGTTCACCGGGGCGGCACAGGATAAGGTAGGGCTGTTTGAATATGCCGACGGGGGGGTCCTGTTCCTGGATGAAATTGGAGAAATGCCGCTGGCGACTCAGACGAAGTTGCTGCGAGTCTTACAGCAACAGGAAATCCAGCGAGTGGGCTCACCGGTGACACGGAAGGTAGATGTGAGGGTCATAGCGGCGACGCACCGGGACTTGCTGGAGATGGTGAGAGAGAAGCGATTTCGGGAGGATTTATTCTACCGGTTATCGATGATAGATATTCAAATTCCGTCTTTAGGCGATAGAAAAGAGGATCTTCCTCTTCTCATGCGCCACTTCCTCGAGCGTTTCGCCCGGCAATACGGCAAACCGCTTCGCGGACTTTCGCGCCGCGCCCAGATTGCCATGCTGAAGTGCTCCTGGCCGGGCAACGTACGGGAACTGGAGAACTGCCTGGGACACGCCTGCATGATGGCGGACGGGGAGTTCGTGGATCTGAAAGATCTGCCGGAGCGGATGAGGACCGCGCACGCCACTCCGGCGGAGAACGAAGGTGAACTGGTGTCTCTCGACGAGGCCCAGCGCCGCTACGTGGAAAAGGTGCTGAAAACAGTGGGGGGAAACAAGGTGCGCGCGGCGGAAATTCTCAAGATAAGCCGCGCGACACTCTATCGAATGATCGCCTCAACGAATGGAAATGATAGTAAACACCCCCGGGATACCACAGGGATAGAAGAGAACGGGACGGAAAATCCAGCCTTACATTCCGGCGAATGGTCAGGAAGCAGCCTATTGTAGGCGGTGTATAAACCTGCGAAGCGTGTCTCGGTCTTGAGAAAACGGTGTTTCGTACTTAGCCCGAAGGTACGAGTTCGCGAAATAAGGGGAAGGCAAGGAAGGCGGAAACCTTACCCGTATAGGACCATCCCCGCCGCCGCTCCATCGCACACCTGAATCGGAGCGCCGTGACGTACTGGACTGGAGGGCGCCGCGAGTCCCAAGGCGGAATAAGCGAGACCGGGGCGCAATCTCGGATCTGTACACCGGATGTCTGACCACACAGCTTACAACCATGTTTTCCATTTGCTAACTGCTGAGCTTTGAGCCAGTTAGCGTAGACACTCCGGACCAGGACCATTTGGCGGCGCGAGTGCGAAGTACCGGGGCATGGACTCGAATCAAGAAGCCAGCCGGAACGAAACAACGTTAGTGAAGCTCCGTTACCCGGAGCCAGCCATGCTGTCCTTTCTCGAGAACGAAGCCGAACCCATGGCCGCCCGCGTGGAGACCATAAACGGCAACGTGGCGTGGCTGGAGATGAATCTACCTGTTCAATACAGGAGTCTGGTGAGGATCGAGTTGTCCCACTACCTCTTGTTGGGAGAGGTGTTTTGCTGCCGGAAGCACTCCGGACCCTATTGCGTCGGGGTCGAGTTGCAGCATTCCGTCAGCACGGGAGATGCGGCGCGTATCGCAAGCGAACTCCGGAGCGGCCGGCATGTGACGAGCAGTGCGGCCGGCCACTATTCTCCGGGGTTTGCGATTGCCTGAGCGAAGGGAGAATTCAGGATGTTCGCGAATCGAAGACAAGCTGTCAAAACCATCCAGGTCTTTTTCCTTGCCCTCTTTGTGGGCGCGCTTCCCGGGTTGTTCCGTACGAGCAACCCGTGCGTGCTAATGGCCGCGGCGGCGGAGTGGCTGCTGCCGGCCGGCCTGGAGGCGCCGGAGCGTGAAATCACGTTCCAGGGCCAGCCGTGGGCGGTAAAGGCATCGAGGGAGCGGGTAGGTCCGGGTCCAAATTACTTCTCCGCTTCGCGGGAGAACGTTTTCGTGGATACGGAAGGCAGGTTGCACCTTAAGATTGTTTGGCGTGCGGGGCGGTGGACCAGCGCGGAAGTGATCTCGCGCCAAACGGTGGGTTACGGGACGTACCGGTTCGAGGTCGAGCAGGCGAATCCGCTGGATGCGAACGCGGTGCTCGGCGCGTTCACCTGGGGCGACGAATCCGGCCCGCATTATAACGAAATTGACGCGCTCGAAGTAGGGCATTTCGGAGACGACAGCGGGTACGCGAACGCGCAGGTTGTGGTTCAACCGGCGGAAGCGAAAGGAAACCTGCAGCGGTTTCTCCTGCCGCACGGCGGTTCGACCACGCACATCATGCACTGGCGGCCGGAAGGGTTGCAGTTTCAAGCGGTGGAAGGCGATGGGCCCGTAATCCACGAGTGGTCCTACCCACGCACGGTTCCGAACCTCTCCGGCGACAATCTTCACTTTCGATTCAATTTGTGGCTGTACCAGGGGAGACCTCCTTCCGGAAAGAAGGAAGTGGAGGTGATCATCAAATCGTTTTCCTTCGAACCGGCCCAGAGTATTCCCCGGATCACCAGTTAACCCCGCGGCGGGCCATGCGTTTCGCCGCAAGACGGATTGGAATCGCTGACCATGATTCTGATCCGTGAAGAATATGAGAATAAATGTAAAAAGGAGATAGGAAAGATGGTATTCATGACGATTCTGGCAAACTTGCTGGCCACCGGATGCGCGCTTCTGCTGGTGCATCGAGGTCCGAGCAGACGCCTCAAGCTGTTGGCGTTCACCGTTGGACTGATGTCGTTGTCGCAGACGGCGGCTCTGTTGCATTCGGTGGGCATCTGGTCCCCGCCCGCGGCTCATGTGGCGCAATTGCACGAGTTACTGGTGGCGGCTCTCGCGCTCCAGGCCATCTACCTGTTGGGGCAAGAGGTGTACGAGCAGAACTACAAGGACCGTAAGCTGCGGCTGCTCGAATTCGATTTCATGCGCCCGCTGGGCGGCATGATTGCGAAGAAGACTGCCCGGACCGGAAAAGCCGCCAGAGAGGCGGGTGTTCTCAGCGCGCCGGCGGTTTGGTCACAGGAAGCATGCAAATGATCCGGGCAGGTTGGGAGTGGCTGGCCACGCTGATTGAAGGGTGCCGGTTTGTCGCACGATGGAATGCTCCGGCTTGCGCCGAGTCCAGGACAGGGGGCGTGGCGCGGACCGAGCGGGCGCTGGCCTGGTTCCGGGTGTCCGCGCTGCAAGTGAAGATGAAGACCTTCGACCTGCTCACTCTACAGGCGGACGATGCCGCCGTGCGGATGAGGCGTCACCTGCTGGTGGAGTTTGAAATCGCGTGCCGCGAGGGTGGCTCCCGTGTGTACCTCGCCATGAACACCATCATCTCATCCTCATGCTGAGCAGATGCGGCGGTGGAAATGACCGGGCGACATTCTCCACCGCCGAATTCACCGGTTGGTATTGGCTGGACACGGGCGGAATATGCGGCCGCATCGCGGAGGTCAGGGCAGGTATTGCGGTGGGCGGAAAACGGACTCCGGTTCAGACCTTCAAATACGGCCGGAGGCCATCGAAGCAGAACTCGATTTCCTCGACGGCTTTCGCGGAGAGTGTGATGTTCTGGCGGCGGGAGAAGGTGGTCTTGAACACGCCGCGGCGTTTCATGATGTATTGGCGCGTACCGGGGATGACGGAATCGAGATTGATCATCAGCAGGAGGCGGGAGAAGATTTCCCGCGCCTGCTCGCGGCCGCCGGTGCGCCAGGCATCCCAAATACGGACGTAGGCATCGGAAAACGGGGCTCCGGGCATGGTTCCGTCCATGCCGAGCCTCCATTCGTAGAGCATGCCCTTTCCGGCGTTTCCGCTGAAGACGCTTTTTACGGCCGGCCGCCCGGCGGCGAGGGCCAGCATCCGTTCGGTGACGGGGGCGGCCTCTTCCTTGACGTAGCCGAGGTGGGGAAATTCGCGGGCGAGGGCGGTGAGCATTTCGACCGGGGGAATGATGGCTTTGGCTCCGCCGGTGGTCTGAATGAAGAGGGGCCGGTTCGCGGACTCGGCGAGGGTGGCGTAGTAGCGGCGATAGTCATCGACGGAGGAAGCGGAGGTTGGCGGGATGGCGATGAGGGCATCGGGGCCGAGTTCCTCGGCGAGTTTGAGGTATTCGAGAGCAGATTGAACGTTGGCCCCTTGCACGCCGAGGACAAGAGCGGGAGACTTACCGGCGGCGGCCTTGGCGAGGACCTTCATTCCCCGCCGGCGTTCCTCGGGGGTGAGGGTTGTATACTCGCTCGCCATTTGCGGCCAGACCATTCCATGGACGCCGCAGCCGGAGAGAAAAGCAACTTCCCGCCGCAAGTCTTCATAATCCACCATGCCGGTTTCCGTGAACGGAGTGGCCATGATGATGAAAATGCCGCGCATCGGCTTGGCGGGCGTGGCGGCGGCCAAGGGGAGCGCGGCCACGGCGGACATCCAAGCACGCCGGGTAAGGTGGTTTGCCATAGGGAATACACTACCACCGTCGAGAGGCAGCGAGGATGAGCACGGCTACCTGCCGCCGCGCGCGCCGCCACCGCCACCGCCGGTCTGGGCCGGGGCACTGGCGGGAGCAGAGGACCGAACGGGCGCTCCGCCTCCGAATCCGCCGGAGGACATGCCGCCGCGCGAGACGCCGGAGTTGAGGCCGGACCAGGAACCACGGCCGCCGCCACCGCCGTATTCGCCCTGGTTGTAGCGGGGAGCGTAGACCTGCCAGACGGCTCCAGGGCTGTAATAGCCCCAGCCGAACGGGCTGAGGAGGTATCCGCTTGAGGGGATGAAGGCCAGCATGCCGAGTTGCGGATACCAGGCCCAGAGACTGCCGCTCGAGCGGTAGCCGCTCAAACTGAGCGCGTGGGCGGCGGAGATGTTCGCCTCGGAAACCAGCAAGGCGCGCTGGGCGCTCCAAACATACAGCGGATCAGTCTTACTGTTCTTGAACTTGGAGGCTTGCAGACCGTCTCCGACACTGATCATGCGATTCTTCGTAAGGGTGAGCGAACTGCCGCCCATGGCGACCTGGGCCTTTCCCTCCACCACGCGGACCTGTCCCATATCCGCGTCGAAGCGGTAGAGTCCCATTTTCAGGAGGGAAGTTTCCGATTGCGCCTGACGGATGGTGATGCGGTTGGATTTGCCGAGTTCCGCCACCTCGACGAGAGCCGTGCCGGAAAGGACATCCAGGCGCGTATCGGTCAACGCATTGGAGATCATGCGGAAGGAGGAATTCGGGCTCATCCGGAAGAAAACGCCCGGAGTGAGACCGAGTTCCGCGCGGCCGTCCGTGGTGGTGAGCGTCTGCCCCTCGCCGACCATCACCAACTGCCCCATTTTGGGCTGGACCTTCTGTCCATCGAGGTTGACATTGCCTTCCACGTGGTGGATGAGGCCTGAGCGGACGGAAATAGCCACCTGCGCCGGGGCGGTGAGCGCGAAGGTGGTGAATAGAGCGGCGATCATCCTCGTCATTCGATTGTGCTCCTTACGGGTATCATCCGCCTTTCCTTGGGCAGGGTCAAGCAGATCATTGAGTCAGCCTCCTACGGGAGGGTGCGGGTTGAGAACCAGGAGCGGGGCGGCGGAGCAGACTGCGTCCGTGCCTGCCGCTGGTAGAAACGGCTGCTTTTTCGAAGGACGCGGCAGCGCCCGCCGCGCCTCCGGAGATGGGAATGACCGCCTGGGAGTTGTAGGAATCGGGGCCGGCGATGTCGAGGTAGCGGTCTCCGGAGCGGACGGCGGCAGGCACCTGAATGTTCATCTGGTAAAGGCCGACCAGAGTTGGGGCCAAGCCGGAGAAACTGACGTTCGCGGTCTTGCCGTCGAGGTAGGCGGCCATGGAGGCGACGGCGCTGCTGGTGGGATTGGCGGGTCCCGGCGAGCCATCGGCGACGGCGGGCGAGACGCTCCCGAGGCCGGTGAGGAACACGGCCAGCGTTTCGCCGGGTTTGGCTGGATTGAGCGGTGTGACGACGGAGAAATCCGTCGTATGGAGCGTCGCCGCATAGCCGATTCCGCCCGGGGGATTGGTGAATACGCCGGGTGTGGTTGTGGTTCGGAAGACCGTTACGGTATTGGATTTCTGCCCGCCGCTGGTGACCTGGATGGCGGCCACGGTTTCGGTGGTTCCGAAGGGCACTACGGCGGTGATGAGGCTTGGGCTAACGGAGTAGATAGGAGCGGGGCGGTTATTGATCATCACCTGGACACCGCCGAGCGAGGTGGGGAACGTGCCGTCCACCAAGCTTGTCTGGGCCAGGTTGGAACCATAGAGCGAGAGGAAGAGGCCTGGGGAAACGCCCACCGTGAACGGGGCCGAACTGGCGGCGTTGACGACTCCCGCGGGGTTCAGGAAGACTCCGCTGCCCGTGAAGTCGGGGGCCTTGAGTGAGATGTTGATGCCCTGAAGGGTTTCCGTGCCGAAGCCGATGCGGATAGCGCCGCCGGCTCCGATGATGTAGTGGAGGCCGAGAAAATCATCGTAGCTCGCGTCGGCCTGGAGGGTGAACGGGTCGGAGTAGGTGTAATCGTAAGCGGAGGAGTCAAATCCGGAGAGCAGGCGCTGGTGAGCGATGGTGGAGTCGGCGGTGGCGTTGAGAGATCCAAAGTAGGAGTGGAGGGTGGCGACATTGGGCTGGGACTGGTCGAGGTCCACGCCGGCCTGATAGTAGAGATTGCTGAAGATGCCCGGTGTAGGTGGTCCGGAGAGAGAGCGCACGCCGACGAACATATCGGCTCCCGCGGGCGAGCCTCCGAAGATGAGGTTGCCGTCGGGGGAGATATAGAGGTTGCGGTTGCCGGCGATGAGGGTTTGGTTGGTGAGGTTGCCGCCATAGGATACGGTGGCGAATCCGTTCTGAAAAGCGTAGAGGGCTCCATTGACGGTTTGGGTGATTTTGGCGCCGCTGTTTCCGATGTAGCCGATGGCGTTGATGGCGCCGAGGCTACCCTGGCCGTCGGGGTTGATGCGGAACAGGGCATCGCGCGCCTGCGCGGTGGTGGTGGGGAAATTGAACTCGGCTACCCAGTAGCTGCCGCGGAAACTCGAGGTGGTGGGCGGAGTGGCTCCCGCGGGGGCGGCTATGAACATATCGTTGATGCCGTCCTCGGTGCTGCTGCCCACAAAGACGCCCTGGGCTACCATTCCGAAGACCGTCCCCTTGTCGAGCGCCGGGTTGTCCATGTAGCCGAGGCCTGCCGCGGAGATGGTGTAGGAGCCGGAGAGGTTGTGGGATTGCAATCCGGAGGCGGTGGAATCGGAGACGGTGGCGTTGAGGCTGTAGTTGCCGTTGCCGTCGAAGTTGATGGTGCCATAAAGCGCGACGGAACGGCTGAGATTGCCGGCCTTATCGCCGACGATCCACACGACCTGGCGGAAGTTGTAAAGGCCGTTGAGCTGGCTGTTGCCGCTGTTATCCCAGGGAATCGTGTTCTGGGATTGTGCTTGCGCCGTGTAGCAGGGCAGGAGCATGAGGAGCAAAGAAGGGAGGATATGATGGAGCCGCATGTGTCCCTTCAGGAAGGACGTAAGAGAAAGAAATGGGTTAACGAGGGAAATAGATGATGACATGACCTACTTGGAGTATGACATCTGGCGGCCGGCGACGTGTGCAGGTCACTGCAGGACGGGGAGGGCGGGGTGGCCGGCGGGAACGAAGAGGCTGCCTTCGGTGGTTCCCTGGGGGCAGGCGCGCTGGAGAAGAGCGGCCAGTTCCCTGGGGGTGAGTTCCGAGGCGAAGTATTGCTGGAAGGCGGTGGCGACGCGGCGGGATTGGTCCTTCGATTCGTGCGCGAATTCGATGCGGAAATGGACGATGCCGGCGTCCCGCCAGGAATCGAGGTGGAGGGCTGCCTGCTGCGCCTCGGCTCCGAAGACGGTGTTGCGGCAGCCGACATCGGCCATGACGGGGTGGGCGCGGCCGGAAGGGTCGCGCAAGGCGATGCGGTGCTGCTCGCAAGGGCGGCCGCAATCGAGGTAGCTTGTGCCTGAAGAGAGGAACCGGCAGAATATGCAATGTTCGGTGTGGAAGACGGGCAGGTGCTGGTAGGCGATGACCTCGACCAGATCGGGGCCGGCGTTTTGAGCGAGGGCGGTGATTTGGGCGGCATTGAGATCGTGAGTGGGGGTGAGGCGTGAGAGACCCATCGATTGAAGGATTGCCGCCGAGAGGTGATTGGCGGCGTTGAGGCTGAAATCGCCGATGAGGGGCGGATGGGGCATCCCCTGGAGGGCTTGGAGAAGGCCGGCGGAGCGGACGAGGATGGGGCAATCGAGCTTCAACAGGAAGTGGACGATGCGCTGTTCATCCGGCTTGAGGATGCGCGGACCGGCGACGCGGGCTTCGATGCCGTGCTGCCTGACGAGATCGACGGAGGGGCGCAAACCGTAGAGTTCGAGGTAGTCGAGGGTAATGGAGGCCGGGCGGCATTCGAGGGCGGCTTCGAGTTGTTCGGGGGTGCGGACGAGGAGGTGGAGTTGCGGGGGGAGAGGAGGTGACTGCCTGGGTTTTGGATGCGGGGAGTGGGTTGGGACTGGGGAGATGGGAGTTGGGGTGCGGGATTGAAGAGACTGCAACTGTTCGACGGCATCGCGGCGCATCTGGTTGAGCACGGATGCCTGGACGAAGGGGTTGCCGTTGACTTCGAGTTCGACGACGGCAAGCTGGTAGGGCACGCTGCCGAGGCGGCCGAATTGGTTTTCGAGTTGCGGGACGCTGATGGCTTGCTGCCGGGCCGGGCCGAGGATATCCGGGGAGACGGTGGTGACGCGAATGTCCGGCTGGTCAACGAGGGACCATTCGGCGACCAGCGGCGCGCCTTCACTGGCCATCACCTGGACTTGAACGGGCTGCCTGCGGAGAGGGGTTGGGGGAAGGAGGAACGGGCGGGCGGCTTTGGCGGTATCGGGGTCACTGGAGCGCCAGACGAGGTCGCCGGGGCGGATGCGGGAGAAGTCGATGGCGCGATTGGCGAAACGGAGCTCCCATTTGCCGTCGCGGCGGGGTTCGGCTTGAAAAACGCGGCCGCCTTCCTCGGGCTGTTCGGGGCTGCGCCAGGCGGCGGCATCGAAGACGAGGCCGTCACCGGGTTTGAGCGGGGAGAGATGGTTGGCAGCCGTGGGTTCGATGAGGACACTGTTATCCTGCACGCGCGTGACGCGGCCCATGAGGACACCGCGATGACGGGGGGTGCGGCCCGCGACGACGGTTTGGTGGTCCGTTCCGTGGAGGAAGAAGGGGCCGAGGCCGCGGGAGAAGACCTGCTCGAGTTGGAGTTCCTCGCGGGGTGTGATGGTGGGAGGCCGGCGGGCCCAAGCTTCATCGACGGCCTTGCGGTAGGCCTGAGTGACCAGGGCGACGTATTCGGCGTCCTTGTAGCGGCCTTCGATCTTGAGCGAGTCGATGCCGATTTCGAGGATCTCCGGGATCTGGTGGAGCGCGTAGAGATCGCCGGGGGAGAGGAGGTAGCGGGCTTCGGCGAGTGGCTTGAGGACGCCGTCCACGAGGAGTTCGTAGGGGAGGCGGCAGGCCTGGGCGCACTGGCCGCGGTTGGCGCTGCGGCCGCCCCACGCTTCCGAGGAGAAGCACTGGCCGGAGTAGGAGACGCAGAGCGCGCCGTGGACGAAGATTTCGAGTTCGCAGCGGGTGGCGGCGCGGATCTTGCGGATGTCGTCGAGAGACAACTCGCGCGCGAGCACGACACGGCAGGCGCCGAGGCTTTGGGCGAGTTGGACGCCTTCGGCGCTGGTGATGGACATCTGGGTGCTGCCGTGGATGGGGAGGCGGGGGGCGATCCGGCGGGCGAGGGCGGCGATACCGAGATCCTGGACGATGATGGCGTCCGCTCCGGCATTGGCGATGGAGGCCAACGCGGAGGCGGCGTCCGGGAGTTCGTGATCGAAGACGAGCGTGTTGAAGGTGACGTAGCCTTTCACGCCGCGCTGATGGAGGGTTCGCATGACCCGCGGGAGTTCGGAGAGGGAGAAGCCAACCTTGGCGCGGGCGGTGAAGTGCTTCAAGCCGAAGTAGACGGAATCGGCCCCGGCCTCGATGGCGGCCTGAAGTTGCGGCCAATAGCCGGCCGGGCTCATGATTTCCGGCTTGGGGCGGGCGATGGGAACGGACTGAGGCACCAATAGTCAGGGTAGCGCGCCGGGTTCGGCGTCCG
>JADLBG010000187.1 GCA_020847895.1 Bryobacterales bacterium | reverse complement strand
CCCCCAGTTTGACGCAGCAAAGAATCCGTCTGCCGTGGAACGGCCATTCCGCGTCCAGCGGCGGTTTCACGATCCAAACCGGCCGGTTCGTTCCGCGGATCACGTCCATCGGCGTGGAGCCGAACAGCAGTTGTCCAAGCAGCCCTCGCTTGCAGGCCGGCATCAGGATCAGGTCCGCATCCATGTCATTCGCGTGCTTGACAATCGTCTCCGCTCGCTTCCCCGGCATCACCAATCGGTGAGTCTGGAACACCTCTCCGCTGCGTGCCGTCCCCCACTCCGTCGCCCATTCCCTTTGGTCACCGTCCATCCCCAGCTTGGCTACATGCAACAAGGACAACTCCGCGTGCGTAGCCGCGGCGATCCTGGCCCCGTAATGGATCACTTGCCGGGAATCGCGCCTGCCATCCACCGCGACGAGGATTCTCCGAATGATGCTTTGCCTCACCTTCAGGCCACTCTCCCTTGTTTCCATTGCCACACACTCGCCGCTGAGGGAACCCTCACGGACCGCCATCGTGAGGGTTCCGCAAAGACCACAAGCCGATTGGTTTCGCGCGGGGACTCGCTTAGATCATCCGCAATCGGAACGGCACGCCAGCTTCCTCCAACTGCTGGTTCATGGCCCGCACGCGCTCCCGCATCACCTCGCGGTTGTGTGGCGTTGCCGGGAGATTCTCCATGCGGAGGATCACTTCCCCCGTCCGTCCTTCTCTCCCCCACCTTGCGCCGCTGTAGTTCCGCCGGTTCTTAGTGTATTGGCCAATCAGGCGCGGGGCCCGCGCGCATGCGGGAACCATGCTGCTCTCCGCCTGCTCGAACTCCTCCATCGCCTTTTTCGGATGCTTTTCCAGGTTCGCCATCGTTCCTCCATGCAATCGTCACGTAGCGGTCTACACAAGAAGAATGCATGCGGCGGTCCAATCTGCCCACCCGCCTGATTGTTCCCTTAAATGCAGAAAACAACAGATGTTTCCGGCCATGCCCGCCTAAGCCTGCCTCATACGGCGCAGTGATGGCTGTTTTCGGGCGCCTGGTTCAGGCCCTCCAAGGCCTACCCCACCTCTCCATCGCCCGCGGGCTCCATCTCCTCTTCCCCCTCGCCCGCCTTCTTCCGGATACCGTGCTTTTCCATGCGGTATATCAGGGCCTTGCGGCTGATATCCAGGTACTTCGCGGCATGTGTCTGGTTACCGTGAAACTTTCCGAGCGCCCTCACGATCAACTCCCGTTCCACCGCTTCCATACTGATGCCCCCGGCGGGAAGCTCGAGTTGCAGCATGTCGATGGAGGGCCTTTCCCGGCGGAGGAAATCCGGCAAGTCGCGCAAGGTGATCTCTTCGCCCCGCGAGAGCACGGCTATCCGCTCGATCACGTTTTCCAGTTCCCGGATGTTTCCCGGCCAGCGGTAGTCCTGAAACCGCGGCAGCAGCCCGGAGGGCAGCACCAGGTCCGGCCGCCCCTGTTCCTCCTTCGCCCTGACAAAAAAGTGCTCCACCAGCTCCGGAATGTCCTCCGCGCGGTCCCGCAGAGGCGGCAATTCCAGTGGAATCACCGCCAGCCGGTAATAGAGATCTTCGCGAAACGTTCCATCCTCGATCATCGCCCGAAGGTTCCGGTGCGTCGCCGCCACAAACCGGACATCCACCTTGGCCGGAGCCGTCGCCCCCACCTTCTCCAGTTCCCCCTGCTGCAGCAACCGCAGCAGCTTCACCTGAAGATTGCCGGGCATCTCGCCGATTTCGTCGAGAAAAAGCGTCCCCCGGTCCGCCATCTCCACCTTGCCAGCCTTGTGCGTCATGGCGCCCGTGAAGGCTCCCTTGACATGACCGAACAACTCTGATTCCAGCAGGTCCCGCGGAATCGCCCCGCAGTTGATCGTGACGAACGGCTTGTCCCGCCGCCGGCTGTTGTGATGGATCGCCCGCGCCAGCAGATCCTTGCCGGTCCCCGTCTCGGCGTGAATCAGGATCGTCGAATTGCTCTGCGCCGCCCGCGCCGCTGTGTCCAGAACCGACAGAAGCGCTTCCGAATGCCCGATGATATTCTCGAAGCCGTACTTCCGGTCCAGGCTCGCCCGCAGTTCCCGGACCTCCCGCTCCAGCCGCGAGTGCTCCAGCACCCGGCTCACGACGATTCCCAGTTCATCGTAGTCGATCGGTTTCGTCAGGTAGTCATAGGCGCCCGCTCTCATCGCCTGAACCGCGCTCTGAATCGTCCCAAAGGCCGTGATGATCAGGACCGGAATTTCCGGATATTCCCGGTGCAGCCGCTCGAGCAACTCCATCCCCGTCATGCCGGGCATCTTCAGGTCCGTCACCACCAGCGCCGGCGGTTCCTTGTCGATTGCTTCTAGCGCCGCTCTGCCATCCCCCGCCGCCGCCGCCGCGTACCCCATCTCCTGAAGCTGCGTCTGGAGCACCCACCTCAGGTTCTCATCGTCGTCGACTATCAGTATTCGAGAGGGATTCATCACATTTGAACCCTTGCCGGTAAAACCACCGAGAATGTCATTCCTTCCCCCGCATTCGCCTGCGCCAGCAGCGATCCGCCCATCTGCCGCATGATCTGGTGCGCCACCGGCAATCCCAGTCCGGTTCCGTGCTCCTTTGTTGTGAAGAAAGGATCGAAAAGCCGGTCGATATGCCCGGGCGCCACCCCATGTCCGTGATCCATCACCCCGATGGCGATTCTACTATCATCCGCCGTGGCCGACAGCGTCACCGTCCCTCCATCCGGGCTTGCTTCGATCGCATTGATCATCAGGTTCAATAGCACCTGCTCCAGTTGCTCCGCGTCACATTCCACCGGTTGCAGTCCCGGTGCCACCTTCTTCTCGAACCGTACCGTCTTGCCGCGAACCCCGTGGCTGGCCAGCGCCAGCACGTTCTCCAGCACCGGCTCCAACGGAGTGCTTTGCATGCGCGGCGCGCGCGGCCGCGCGAAGTTCAGAAAATTCGTCAGCAATCCATCGAGACGCCGGCATTCACTGGTGATGATCTCCACGCACTTCGTGTTCTTCGGATCCAGATCACCGTTCCTCGCCAGGATGGCCGCCGCGCCGGAAATGCTCGCCAGAGGGTTCCGGATCTCGTGCGCCAGCCCTGCCGAAAGCTGCCCGATCGCCGAGAGCCGCTCCACGCGTTTCATGCCTTCGAAGTTCGCCTGCACTTTTTCGTAAACGCTGCTCAACTGCCCGGCCACTTCCTCGAAATGCCGCCGCAATCGGCGCTCCCGCGCGGTTGCCCCCGCGGTTGCGCCGGCCAGCAGGAACAGGGCAAGCGATTCCACTCCCTTCGCCAACCCATGGCCGCCCCCGAAGCTCCATACCAAGGCCGAAGACACAGCCGCCGCGCCAAGTCCGCCGGCCCAGCCTTCCATCGCCGCCGCCAGCGCCACCGGAATTGCATAGACCACCCCCGCGGTTCCTCCCGCCTGCCAGTCCACGAGCCATGCAATTGCCAGCGTGAAAGCGATAGCCGGCCGCCTGTGTGCCGGTTTCTCCGGAATTCCTTCAATGAACCTGCGGAATCGTCCCGTGTTGATCTGCCCTCTTCTCTTATCATCCGTGCAAATCCGGACTCCGGCAACGATGTGATTCACTTCCCCGAATTGCTCAGCAACTGGCCGCCAACTGTGCTTCCTGCCGCTCGGCGATGCCTTCCAGCGCCCGTCCTATCCGCGCCTGAAGCTCCCCTAACGGCTCCCGCACGCTCTCCGGTATTTCCCCCGCCGCCAGTTCCGGAGCCCGCAGGAGCACTTCCGTTTGCCGCTGGTCTCCCGTTACCACCAGCGGTTGCGGAATCAGCAGCGCCGCCCCCCGGTTGAACACCACCGCCTCCAGCAGAATGGCCGGCGTGTCTACGTAGAGCACCGTGCAAGGCGCTACGCCCGCTCCCAGTTCCTGCCGGATCCTGGCCGTAATGTCCAGTTCCGCCGGCGCGCGCAGTCCCTGTTTCGCCAACGCGATCCGCACCATCCGCAATGCCGCATCGTACGGCTCGGGAATCGTGAATGTCCGCAGAGGAAGCCCGTTGCTCATGATTCTTTCTCGCACGAAACCCTTGACAGCAATCCGGCAGCCATCTGCGTCCCGCCGCTTGTCCATTGCAAAACGCCGCGCCGGAGAATGCCCAATCTGCGTTCCGGCATTCGAAGTGTGGACGCTAGCGCACAATGCTGTGCGTTTTCAGGCAGCTTCTTCCCTCCTTCTGCCTCTTTTGCCTTGTATTGGAACCGAGTGCATTTGGTCCCTCGCTTGCACTTACAATTTCCTTTCCAGCACGCATCCGTGCATCTTCACCAGGAGGCCTGAAACATGCGAGACCGTATTTACATCACTGGCGACGATTTTGAAAGGCTCCAGCGGCTCATCGATGCCCGGCGCGCCGCGGCCACCCCGGCCGACCGTGAATACCTCGATATGCTCGAGCAGGAACTCGATCGCGCCGAAATTGTCGAACCGGACGCCGTTCCCCGCGATGTCGTTACGATGAACTCCGAAGTCCGCGTGAAAGACCTCGATACGGGTGAGACGCGCACTTACCGGCTCGTCTTCCCTACGCAGGCCCGCACCGGCAATTCCATCTCCGTGCTTGCTCCCGTCGGTACCGCCATGCTCGGCTATCGCGCCGGCGACATCATCGAATGGCGCGTACCCAAGGGCATCCGCCGCCTCGAGGTCCTCGAAGTCCTTTATCAACCGGAGGCGGCCGGTGTCAGCCGCGATTGACCTCACGGCCGCACAGCCGCGTCCCGGAGCCTGAACCGTGATCGGCTTTCCTTCCAGCGTCGCACTCGATCCGGGAACCGCGAACACGCTGCTCTATGTCAAAGGCCGTGGAGTCGCCGTCAGTGAGCCCTCCCTGGTTACCATCCGCACGAGCACGCGCGAAATCGTGACTGTCGGGGAAGAGGCCGAAGCAGGCCTTGGGCGGACCCCTCAAAAATTTCAGACGGCCCGGCCGATTCGCGGAGGCACCATCAGCGACCTCGATCTCTTCGATGGCATGCTCCACCGCTTTCTGCGAAAAGCCCACATCTCCGGACTCCTGCGCCGCCTTAAGGCCGCCATCGCCATCCCCAGCAGCATGACCGAAGTCGAGCGTCTCGCCCTTGTCGAATCCATCCGCAAGGCCGGTTCCACCGACGTCCTCCTGGTCGAACAGGTTCTCGCCGCCGCCCGCGGAGCCGGCCTGGCCATCGAAGAATCCCGCGGCCGCATGGTCGTCAACATCGGAGCCGGCGTCACCGATGTCGCCATTATCTCGCTTGGAAATACGGTCTGCGCCCGCTCCACACGCGTGGCCGGCGATGAGATGGACGCCGCTATCGCCTCCCACGTCCGCGCTGCCCATCAGCTTCTCATCGGTGAGCCCACTGCTCAGCGGCTCAAAATCATGATCGGATCAGCCACCCCGCACCACACGGAGCTCAGTTTGCGCGTCAAGGGACGTTGCGCCGAAAAGGGCGTTCCCCGCGAAGCGGTGATTCGCGGCCATGAGGTCTGCGAGGCCCTCTCCGCTCCCCTTGCCCGCATCGTGCACACCATTCGCGAGGTCCTGGAGCAGGCGCCTCCCGAACTCAGCGCAGACCTCGTCGATACCGGCATCGTCCTCACCGGCGGCTCCGCCCTCCTGCGCAACCTCGATCGCCTGATCACCCTCGATTGCGGACTTCCCGTCAAAGTCGCCCCCGATCCCATGTCCTGTGTGATCCTCGGCCTTGCCTACCAACTCGATCATCTCTGCCTCGCCGACTGGCGCCGTTTCAGCGCCGCATCCTGACCGGCTGGAATCGAAAGCGGCGCCGGCGTCAGGGAGCGAGCAGGCTCCGCGTGACAAACACCGCCATCTGCCCCCTCGTCGTCGGATCGTTCACGCAATACGTTAAAGCCGTGCATCCGTTCGTAATCCCCAGTTCCTTCAACTTCTGCACATAGGAGAAGAACACATGGCCCGCCGCCACATCGTCAAACAGAGGCGAGCCCTGATAAGGAAATGGCTCCGCATAGGTCACACCCAGCCTCGCCCGCACCACGAACGCCGCCATCTGCCCCCGTGTTACGGTGTCATCCGGGCAATACCTGGCCGCCGTGCATCCGTTCGTCACCCCTATCTCCCGCAGCTTCTGGATATACCGGAAATACCCATCCCCAGCGCCCACATCCGTGAAATAAGGCTCGCCCGGATAGCTGAAACTCTCTCCCATCAACGTTCGAATCAGAAACGCCGCCATCTCCCGCCGCGTCATCGGCGCATCCGGGCAATACTGCCCTCCTCCGCAACCCGCGCTGATGCCGTTCTGCTGCAACAGCGTAATCGCATCGAAAAACAGATACCCCGGCGGGACGTCGCTGAAGACCTGCGGAGGCTGCCCCTTTTGCACTACCTGCCAATACTGCCCGCCCACCGTGACGTAGCCAAGACGCGGGCTGCCCGAGGAATTCGCCGCCAGTGAATAGCTCACCGTTCCCCCGCCATTACCCGGCCCGCCGTTCACCACTACCAACGATGCCGGAGCCCCCGCGGCCATCCATTGGCAAGCGGAATTCGAAGCTGTCACCGCAACCGGAAACGTCCCTCCCGAAGCCGGCAGCGTCACCTCCGGTCCCGACACATTGAATGAGCATCCCCCCGCCGCCTGCGTGATCGCATAGTCCACCCCTCCCACCGTCAACTTTGCCGTTCTCAACCCGCCTCCATTCGCATCCGCTCGAAACCGCACCGCCCCGTTCCCGGTTCCCGCGCCTGAGATGATCCCCACCCACGCCGCGCTCGAACTCGCCTGCCATCCGCACCCGCTGCCGGTCGAAACACTCACCTTCCGGATATCCCCCGTCGCCGCTACCGTCGTCGAAACGCCGCTCAATTGATAACCGCACACTGCAGCCGGAAACGCGATCTCTTCCACCGTCACTCCTCTGAGCAGCGCCACAAATCGCTGGTTCTCCGCCGCGCTCGTCACCGGCTGTAGCGCCGCGCTGTAAGCCGCCGCCCATGCCGCATCCGGAGCCCACGCGTTCTCGTTCGCCTGCATCGGACCCTGTGGAACATAGTCGAACACCGAGGCCAGCAGAACGCCATCCACCAGGTAGTCGATCCGCGTCAATGACCATACGATCGTCCAGTCGTGCATCGCCAGCGGATCGAAGCCCGCCGGCAGCGCCACCATGCTGCCATGGCCCGCCCCAAGCCCTTCATTCGCGTACCGGTTCAATTGCACCCTCGGCCCCCCTCCACCCGGCTGCAGCGCATTCGTCACCAGTTCGATGTCGATCTCATCATGCTGCGTCGCGCAAAGCCCCGGCGCGCACCCATACAGATAGATCCCATACACGATGCCCGGCTCGAGCGAAGTGATCCGCAGCCGCGTCGTGAACCGGATCGCCGTATTCGCCGCCGGCTGAAACGCGTTCACCGTCTTACCATGCGTTCCATAGAACGAGAAACCTGCGGGGTTATACGTGTTCAGCGCCAGCTCCGCGCCTTCCACGCCCACAACAAACTGGCCCCCTCCCGTGGTCCAAGGCTCCAACTGCGTCCGCCCGAAATACGATGCAGCCCCGGTCTCCGTCGTCCATTTGCTTAAATCGAGCGTCGTCCCCGGCGTGCTGAAGTTGTCCTGAAACACAACGCCGGCCTGCGCGGCGGCGGCGAATACGGCAGCCAGCATGTACTTCGTCATGTGCCTAGTCTACGCCACCCCGCCTACGGCCTCGCCGGCCTCGGCATGCGCACGTTCGACTATGATAGAAAGGTTCGTTTCATTCCAAACCCTCGAAGGAAAACAGCGGATGCCCAGGAAATTCTACGGTTGGTGGATCGTTGCCGCGGCTGTCTGTACGTTCGGTCTCTCCACGGGACTGCCGTACTACAACATGCCGTTCTTCTACGACTACTACACCCAGGCCTTCGGCTGGTCGAAGCCCGATATCACCCTCGGCTTCCCCCTGGCTGCCCTCTTCACCCTCTGGGTCGGCCCCGTCCTCGTCCATCGCTTCCCTCCCAAGCGCCTCCTGCTCATCGGCTCCTGCTTCACCGCCCTCGCTTTCATCGGATTTTCCTCCATGCGGGGCAACCTCACCCTCTACTACGCCCTGTGGTTCCTCTACACCGTCGGCTATATCTTCTCCGGCCCCATTCCTCACCAGGTCCTCATCTCGCAATGGTTCCGCAAGAACCGCAGCCTCGCCATGGGTATCACCTATGTCGGCGTCGGTTTCGTCGGCTCGGCCGGTTCTTTCATTGTCAAGGGCGTCACCTCAGCCAGCGGTTTCCGCACCTGCCTCATCACTGTCGGTTTCATCGTCCTGCTCGTCTGGCCCATCACGATCCTTTTCCTCAAGAACCGTCCACAGGATATCGGTCAGAATCCCGACGGCGCCGCCGTGGCTGCCGCGGAAACCAAGGCCAACCCCCTTCCGTTCAGGGCGCTCACCGGCACGGTCGCCTTCTGGCTCCTCGTCGTCGGCTCCGCCTGCTCCATCGGTTCCATCGGCTCCATCAATCAGCACATGAAGTTTGTTTTCCAGGATCAGGGCTTCACTGACCAGGCCATCCGCGACGCCGTCTGGACGCAAGCCAACGCCATGATCCTCTGGTCTTCCATCGCCGGCCGTCTCCTCATCGGCTGGCTCGCTGACCGCTACCCCAAGAAGTACGTCATGGCCGCAACCTACGGTCTCGTCGCCGCCACCATCCCCCTTCTCCTGCTCGTCCGCCCCGGCAATGAAACCAGCGTCTACATGTTCGCCATCCTCTTCGGCTTCGGCATGGGCGCAGACTACATGCTCATCCCTCTCATGGCCGCTGATGTCTTCGGCGTCAATACCCTCGCCCGCGCCCTGGCCATCATTCTCCCCACCGACACCATCGCCCAAACCTGGTTTCCCTATTTCGTCGCCCAACTCCGCCAGAGCCTGGGAAGTTATAATGAAGCTTTAATCGCGGTCTTCGGCATGGCCTTCATTGGCGCGATTGCCGTGGCCCTCCTTCCCAAACACGGCAAAATGGATGAGACACTTCAATTACCGGACGCTCAGCGAGTTACAACAGGAGACTGAGAACCTCGGCACACGCCACGTTCATTTCGAGGAAGACCCAGATAAGGTCAAATCCATCCTTGCCCGCCCCGTGCGAACCGGCGCCTTCCGCGTGGGCAATTCCATCGCTATCCATCCCATGGAAGGCTGCGATGGCAAACTCGACGGCAGCCCCGGCGAACTGACCTTCCGCCGCTACCGCCGCTTTGGAGCCGGCGGAGCCAAACTCATCTGGTTTGAAGCCACCGCCGTCCGCGAGGAAGGCCGCGCCAATCCCCGCCAGTTGTGGATCCACGAAGGTTCCCTCCCCGAACTCGCGCGCCTTCTCGACGCCGCTCTCGATATCCATCGCGCTAACTTCGGCTCCACGGACGATCTCCTCGCTCCCCTGCAACTCACCCACTCCGGCCGCTACTCCGTTCCCCGCCGCATCATTGCCTTCCACAATCCCTGCGTCGATGAGAAAACCGCCGTCCCCGCGGACTACCCCATCATCTCCGACAGCGACCTCGAGCGCCTCGAGGATGACTACGTCCGCGCCGCCGGGCTCGCCCTCAAGGCCGGCTTCCGCGCCATCGACCTCAAGGCCACCCATGGCTATCTCCTCCACGAACTCCTCGGTGCCACCACCCGTCCCGGTCCTTACGGCGGTTCTCTTGAAAACCGCACCCGCTTCTTCCGCAACACGCTCGGCAAAATGCGCGCCGCCTTCGGCAGCCGACTCATGCTCTGCATGCGTCTCGACGCCTACGAAGGCATCCCCTATCATCGCGACCACGCCACCGGAATCGGCGTCCCCATCCCGTACCAGACTCCCTATCCCTACGGCTTGGGCAACAATCGCGACAACCCGCTCCTCGAGGACCTCACCGAAGTCAAGCAGGTGATCGCCTGGCTCCGCGAATGGGGCGTCGAACTCCTCAACGTCTCCCTCGGAAGCCCCTACTTCAACCCCCACGTCGGCCGCCCCTTCGAGAAACCCGACGACGGCAACTACGAGTCCCCCGAACATCCCCTGCTCGGCGTCGACCGCCACTTCCGCATCGCCTCTGAATTGCAGCGCGCCTTCCCTGATCTCCCCATCGTCGGCACCGGCTATAGCTGGCTCCAGGTTTTCGCCATCAACGCCGCCGCCCACAACATCGCCAACGGAGCCATCACCTTCTACGGCGCCGGCCGCAACGCCCTCGCCTATCCCAACTTCGCCCGCGACGCCCTCCAAAACGGCGTCCTCGACGGCCGCCAGGTCTGCCGCACCGTCACCTTCTGCACCTACCTCATGCGCCAGAAACACAACGACCTCGGCCAGTTTCCTACCGGCTGTCCGCCCTATGACAAGGAAGTCTACGGCCCCATCGTCAAAATCGCCCGCCAAACCAAACCCGAATGACCCTCAGACCAGCCCTGACACTCCGCGGGCTCCCCGCCTCCGCGCGAAAATAGCCGAGGGGATGGGCCGGCGGGAAGGACGGCGATAGCCTGCGCGTGTCGGTCATTTGGGGGGGGGGCATCCTGGCTGGTAGTGCGCCATATCGTCGAGGTCCTTGCGCCCCAGTTCCTCGAAATGGATAATCGCCTGCGCGTTGAATTGAACACTACCGCAGCCTTTTGGTCTTCATCGCGCCAGCCCAGCGTCCCACGCGCCGCAGCGCGTACGGTGAAATCAGATCGACACGCTCCGTATCGCCCGCCATGCCGAGCACCGCTCCGGTCGGGAACTCGCGCTGGTCGCCGGAGTCCTTCAGCGAGGCCGACCAGCGTCCATGACGGGTCGGTGAAACTCTCGCTCTTCGGGATCGGGTTCCCGCCAGGGTCGGGGAAGATGAATTCGTTCAACTTCGCGTCGGGTATGGCTCCAATCTTCGCCTTCATGCCGCCTCCAGGAGAGGCGAAGCGGAGGCTAAAAAGACCGGGCAGGAGGGACTCGTCCACCCGCCCGGCGAATGCACACCACCTTGGAGCAAGGACCTGCGGAATGGACTGCGGAAGGGGAGTCGTATTCATCAGGTATGTTGAAGGTTCGATTCCTTCCGCGCTCACCAAACAACAATACAGGTGCGGCTCTACTTTCCGCTATTTCCCGGAATTACCTTGACAAGATAGCTGTAGTCTTCCGCCATGCAATTCAGCCCGAAATACGTAAGTAGACCGGCTCCTGCCAACTGCCCCCTGATGGTGACCGTGTGCGTACCCACGCTCATTGGCGTGAGGAAAACGCCAAGTAGCACGATTCCGTGACCGCCGCCATCCAAGAGCGGCTGATCGGTGGGGGTCATCGCCCACCCGACATTGGACTCGCCGAGCTTCGTGGATTGGCCATCGACAATCACCTCGAAATCCCGTCCGCCCACTAATGACGAATCGAAGAAATAATGCCCGGCCAGGCTTACATCGTAGGGAAATGGTGGAAGTACGGGCGGTGAGTCATCGATACTCCACAAAGGTACGAGAAACGGTGTTCCGGAACGCACGACAAAGGAATTAGCGCCGGAATACAGGTCACCCGTTCCTCCGTTCGGCGCCGGGCAGGAAATGTCGGACCGAGTCGGGGGGACTGCCACGAAGTTCATATAGAGCACCTGGAACGGAGTTTGAGGATAGTAGGTCGGATTATTCCCGCTTGTTTGGAACAGAGCCATCTTTAGAGTCATGTCATTCAGGGAATAACCATATGGCCGGGCGGTGGGCGGCATGACGTTTCCGCCACCCTCGGCGAGAGCTAGTGATACCAGTACGGCGATAACAAGCAGGATTGCTACCGGTAAACCTATCTTGTTCACATTCAGTGAACGCTTGAAGTTGTACATGTTATACCTTCTTCTTTCCTGTGATTTGTTGCCATCCTTCCACGCGCTAAGGACCCGCCCAGCTTCGCAATGGCGGAGCGGGTTTGCCTTCGTGACGGGTTTGTGGATCAACGCCAACGGCTCGGCGGGACGCTTGGCCGATTGGAATATTGGGACTGGCTGGCGCGCTCAGTGTCCGGTCTGGCGGAGATTCACGACCGCAGGTTGCAGGTTCTCCCGCGAGCCCTTGCTAGCCTGCTGCACGGTGACTGTTCCTTCACCGCCTGCTGCCATTGGACCGGTAGCCACGGCATGGAACGAATATTCGAAGATGTCGGAGAAACGGTTGTTGAAAAGATCGATCAGGTCAGGCAACGGCGCGCCCGCCGGATTCTGGAAAGTGATGTGCCAGAACGAATCGCCGAGAGCCCGTTGACTGAACGGCGGCAGCGTGTTGGCGCGTGCGCCCAGCGTCAGTGACTGGGTCGCAAAATTCGCGTCCGAGGGCGCCATGCACGAGGTCCCCGGGATGAGCGGATAAGGCGCAAGGACAAAAGTCAGGGCGTTCTTCGTGTGTAGCGAAACCGTCACCTCTATGCGGTTGTTGGCGATCGGGCGCACGAGGACGGATCCCTCCATCACCGTGCCTGACGATTGGCCGCCGTTATCGGTGATGTATTTGTCGGCCAGACCCGCGTAATCGACCGATACAAGGTAACCAAGGCAGAGCCCGTTATAGTCAGGCGGTTTTGTTATGCAACTTAGGCCGCGGGATGTGCAGAGCGCTTGAGCCCAGCCAAGAAAGTCCTGCACCGGTGGTATAAAAATCGAACTCTGACCCTGAACTGCCAGGAAATCGGAGATCGGTAGTTTCGCTGTTTGTGCGTTGAGAGGGAAAGCCAATGCCATCCAGATGAGCGCAACCATACAGCACCGGCCGAGAGTCAGCCTTTGCATCGAATTCTCCTTGTGCGCCGGTCAAAACCGGCATGGTGTAGTGAATGAAAGAGTCATACGTTGAAGGGTTAGCGACCCACGACGGCCCCGAGTCCTGCGGAGCCGCCCGTAAGGGCGACGCCGAAGCGTGG
>JADLBG010000186.1 GCA_020847895.1 Bryobacterales bacterium | reverse complement strand
GAGGATGCAATGGATCAGAAACTAAGAGGACAAAGGGCGCTCGTCACGGGCGCCAACAGCGGCATCGGCAAGGCAGTGGCTTATGAAATGGGCAGCGCCGGGGCCGATGTCGTGATCAACTATGTGAGCGGAGACGGGGCCGCCAGCCAGATCGCCGCGGACATCTCTTCGCGGTTCGGCGTGCGCGCCATCGCCCATAAAGCGGACGTCTCGGTAGAAGCCGACGTGCTGGGGATGTTCGAGCGCGCCGCTTCTGAGTTCGGCGGCATCGACATCATGGTCAACAATGCGGGCTTGCAGAAAGACTCCCCGTTCGATGAGATGACACTGGAGCAGTGGAACACTGTCATCAGCGTGAATTTGACGGGACAGTTTCTATGTTCGCGCGAAGCTGTTCGCGGGTTCAAACGGCAGGGCATGCGCCCTGGCGTTTCGCGCGCGCTCGGGAAGATCATTTGCATCAGTTCGGTGCATGAGGTGATCCCCTGGGCAGGGCACGTCAACTACGCCGCTTCGAAGGGGGGCGTCATGCAGTTAATGAAGTCCATCGCTCAAGAAGTAGCTCCGTTGCGAATTCGCGTGAACAGCATCTGTCCCGGCGCCATCCGCACGCCCATCAACAAAGGCGCCTGGGATACGCCCCAAGCCCTCGATTCGCTGATGCGGCTGATTCCCGATAAACGCATTGGGGAACCCGAGGACATCGGGCGGGTGGCGGTATGGCTAGCCTCGGACGACGCCGATTACGTAACCGGCGCGAGCATCTTCGTCGATGGCGGCATGCTGCTCTACCCCGGCTTCGCGGCGGGCGGCTGATCCTGATCGAGCTTCTGCGCCAGGGCCTTGCTGCGCTCCTTGGCGTGCCGGGTGGCGGTTTCGATGGCCGAGATGAGCATCGACCGCAGTCCGTGGCGCTCGAGTTCGTGAATGGCGACGATGGTGGTGCCTCCCGGCGTGGTCACCTCGTCCCGCAGGATGGCGGGGTGGAGCATGGATTCGCGGACGTGCTTCGCGGCGCCGAGCACTGTCTGTTCGGCCAGACGAGTGGAGGCTTCGCGGGAGAGCCCCATCTTCACGCCGCCGGCGATGAAGGCCTCAATGACCATGTACACGTAGGCGGGGCCGCTGCCGGAAAGCGCGGTGACGGCATCCATCATCTCCTCTTCCACGGTGCACACAATGCCCACGGCGCGGAACATCCGCTCGACCACCAGATGATGCTCGGGGCGGGCGTGCGCGTTGCCGCAGATGGCCACGGCTCCTTCTTCCACGACGACGGGGATATTGGGCATGGCGCGAAAGCAGGGCATGGCGGCGAGCAAGCGTTTCTCGATGACCGCCAGCGGGAGCGCCGCCGCCAGGGACACGAGAATCTGCTCCTTTTTCAGCACGGGAGCAATCTCGTCCACCACCTTCGGGACAATGTGCGGCTTGGTGGCGAGCACAATCAGCGCCGCCCCTTCCGCGGCTGCCCGGTTGCCCCCGGCAAGCACGTCGCATCCGTACTTTGCGCGTAAAGCGCCGGCCTTCTCTTCGCTGCGCACGGTGGCCACGACGTGGTCTTTGTCCACCACGCCTGCCTTGAGAATTCCGCCAAGCAATGCGCCGCCCATGTTTCCGGCGCCCAAAATCGCCACTCTTAGTTCCTGAGACACTCAGCCTATTCTACCGGGCCGCGGCCCGATTTTCTCTCTCTTCGGCCAACCTGCGTGGGATAATCCCTTCAGAGACTACCGTGACGGTCTACGTCAACACATTCTTCGAGAAGCGTGTGGAGCAACTTTTCGACCTGGCGAAACGGATTGATGCTGCGTTCACAGCGGCAGGCTTGGATTACCGCGTAGCCGGAGGACTCGCGGCCTACCTCTACGTGGAAGACGTGGAACCGGATGCCGGCCGCCTGACCAAGGATATCGACATCAGTGTCCGGCGCGAGGATCTTGACAAGATCAAGGAGGCTGTGGCGTCATTCGGATTCCAGTACCGCCATGTGGCAGGCGTGGATTTGCTCGTGCAGGCCGGAGAGCCTTCCCGCCGGCGCGCAGTGCATTTGTTGTTTGCCGGAGAGAAGGTTCGCGAAACCTATCCGGAGCCAACTCCGCGGCTAGGCTCTTGCCGTGTGCTTCAAGGCGTGCGGCTGATCCCTCCGGGAGATCTGGTTCGTATGAAACTCACAAGTTTCCGGCTGAAGGATCAAGCGCATCTCAAAGACCTTGACGAAGCGCGCCTCATCACTCCCGAGATGGAAGCCACCCTCTCGCCCCTGTTGCGCGATCGCCTGCGGCAAGTGCGAGAGCACGAGTGAGCCCGCGCCTCAGTTCAGGAACGCCCGAACCAGAAAGGCCGCCATCTGCTCTCGCGTTACGGGATCCTCCGGGCAGAACCGGCCGCTGGCGCAGCCCTGTGTGATGCCGAGTTCTCTCAATTTCTGCACGAACGGGAATCGAGGGTCCCCGGCAGCGACGTCGGAGAAATAGGCCGTGGAGGGGAAGGAGAAATTGTCGCCGAACAAGGCTCCGAACTTAGCCCGAATGACGAAGACAGCCGCCTGTGAGCGGGTCACCGTGTCATCGGGGCAGAACCTGGCAGCCGTGCATCCCTGCGTGATCCCCAGTTCCCGCAGTTTCTGGATGTAGGCGAATTGCAGGTGCGTGGCGGGGACGTCAGTAAAATAGGGCGTCGAGGGTGGCGTGAATTTTTCCCCGAAAATGGACCGGACGATGAAAGCGGCCATCTGGCCTCGGGTAGTCTGGCCGCCGGGGCAAAAGATACTCGCGCCGCATCCGCCGGTGATTCCCCACATTCCGAGCACATTGACGGAATCAAAAAACAGCGACGCCGCGGAGACATCACTGTAGAGCGGTGCGGTTCCCCAGGGAAAGTAAGCTACCCAAGTCCCATATTGCGACACCCCGGAAAGACGCGGCTTAGCGTATTCTCCGGTTACCCACAGGCCTCCGTTGACAGGGTCGACCGCGCCGCCGAAGTACTCTCCATACCTCGCCTGCCCGTCGCCGCTCGGGCGGTAGACGTCCTCGCCGGCTTTCACATCCGTGATCCCGGCGTAAGTGAGCTTCCCGTCGGCCCCCGTCGTCGTTCCAGTGATCAACTTATTCGGCAATGACACCGCGGGTCCGGTGGTGGCGGGAACGTCGAAGGCGGGGAAGAAGAAGTTGCCGTTGATCCAGCGCGATTGGGAGAGAACGCTGTTGGAGGCGACCCTGACGCGCGTGTAGGCCACGGTGGTGGGCTCGTCGGCGAAGCCGGCGTTTTGTGCGGCGGTGAGCACTCCCTCGCGGTAGACCGCCTTGAGAATATCCGGATCCGTTCCCGTGAAGAGCAAGGTGATTGTTCCCAGTTGTGCCGCCGGGGCGGGCGCGCCGTACTTCCACAGCCCGCTCAACGTTGTGCGCGCAGCCGACGGGGTCCCCAGAGGATCGTTGATCCGCCACAAGGTGAGGTAATCCGCGCCCGCCACTCCCGATGCGTTGATCAGCAGCGCCCCCGGGGCAGCCACGCCAGTACGTCCGCGCATGTGAACCGGCTGGAGGGTCAGCACCTGCGAATTGTCGGCATTGGTGAAGCCGGTGAGGTCTTTATACGGCAGGGCCGTAGCTCCGGGTTTGTAGAGATCGGCTTTTCGCAGAATGCGCAATTTCGGTGTCAGCAGGCTGTTGAAGAATGACCGGAATCGCACCATGGTGATGTAGATGGCCTGATCATCCAGGCCGATTTGTGGAAAGTCGGCGTAGCTGCGCACCGAGCCGCTGACGTCGATGGCGTCGAGCACCCAGTTCTTCCAGCCGCTCGCGTAGGTGGCTCCGTTCGAGACGGAGACCAGAATGAAGGAGTTGTCCACCAGTTCATCCCGAGCTTGCAGAATCATGACGAACCGGCCGTGATACTGGTCATAGCGGACCGAGACGTCGCCAAGAATGCAGGCGCCTTGAGAGGAGGAAGGGCAGAGCGACGGCAGGTCGGTTTGAAACCATTGCTGCAGGTGGACGGAGTCGGTCATTTTCCCGTCTCTTGAAAAGCGGGCGATGCGCGAGTTCACCACCTCGATCACATCGTCGGGACCAACTGCGATACTCGGCGAAGGCGGGAGCAATTCGGTTTGCGGAATTCCTTCGAAGCTGATGCCGGCTGTATCGGCAAGCGGGGATCCGGCAAGGGCGGGTGCGCGGGACGGCAGTGTTTCGGAACTTTCGAGCCGCGGCGGGGCGGTTACCTTTCCCGGGCTGCGCGGCTTTACGAAGGCTTCCTGCGCGGCCTGTTGCTCAGGCGTGAGCAGGGACCGGTGAACCGGCGCCTTAGTCTTTCCCGGGATAACCGACCCGCGAGGCGTCGTAGCGGGGTCAAAGGTGGAAACCCGAACGGAAACGCCAGTAGTCACCTCCGCCCAAGAACACGCCGCCAGCAAGAGACAGAAGAAAAGACGCATCCCTCGAATCCTAACAGTTCGACTGGTGACAGGTCCAAAAAGCGCGAGGGCCGAACAGGTACGCTACATTGACAGAGGATGCGCAAGTTTCTTTTATGTTCCGCTCTGCTGACACTCGCGTGCGCGGCCGCGCCGGTGGACAGCCCGTTTCTCGCTGAACCCTATGTGCAGCTAGGCGACAACGCGAAGCTCCAGCGAAGAGAGCAGATCCGCATCCTGTGGCACGCGGCTGACCAGGATGCTGTATGGTCCGCGCAATACCGCGCCAAGGGAGCAACCGCGTGGCAGGTGGTGAAAGCCACCCTGCTGCGCCGCGTCACCGCCGCCGGCGTCCCGCCGCACCGCGTGTACGCCGCGGACTTTCGAGGATTGACTCCGGGCTTCGAATACCACTACCGGGTTCTGCTCGGCGGCAAGCCGGTGTTCGAGTCCGTGGCCCACGCCCGCAAGCCGGCCGGAGCACCCACACGCTTCGTCGTGTTCGGAGATTGCGGGCAGAACACGCCCGGACAAAAGGGCGTTGCTTATTACGCCTGGCAGGCCAAGCCTGATTTCGTAGCCATCACGGGAGATATTGTCTATGGCAAAGGCCTGATGTCGGAATACCGCAACAGATATTTCCCCATCTACAACTCGGAAACCGCCGCGCCGGACACCGGGGCTCCGCTGATTCGTTCCACGTTGTTTGTCTCCTCGCCGGGCAATCACGACATCGGCGGTTCTGATCTCGGCTCCACGCCCGATGGGCTTGCCTACTTTCTCTATTGGTCCCTGCCGCTGAACGGTCCGCTGTCCTCCGGTTCGGATCCCGGAGCGCCGCCCGCCAAGG
>JADLBG010000185.1 GCA_020847895.1 Bryobacterales bacterium | reverse complement strand
CCACGGTGTGGTCATTCAGATTGATATGCGTGAGTTCGACGGTGCTCGCCGGCAGCGAATCGGCGTCCACGGCAAAGCCGTGATTCTGTGAGGTGATCTCGACCCTGTTCGTACGGTAGTTCAGCACGGGGTGGTTCGCCCCGCGATGACCGAACTTGAGCTTGAAGGTTTTCCCCCCCATGGCGAGACCCAGAAGTTGATGGCCCAGGCAGATTCCGAAGATGGGCACGCGGCCGATCAGATTGCGCACTTGCGCGGCCTGGTATTCGAGCGGTTCCGGATCACCAGGCCCGTTGGAAAGAAAGACGCCGTCCGGGTTTAGCGAGAGAACGTCTTCGGCCGAGGTTCCGGCCGGGACCACCGTAACGCGGCAGCCGGAATGAGTCAGACGGCGAAGGATGTTGCGCTTGATACCGTAGTCATAGGCGACGACACGGAACTCCGGCGGGGCGGCGGCTCCGATTTTGTCGCTGGGCGAGCACGGCGTGACGCCCTGGCTCCATTCATACCGCTCCGGCGTGCTGACCTTGGTGGCAAGATCGAGGCCAGTCATGGACGGGGATTGGCGGGCGCGCTCCACGAGTCCGGCAGGATCGGCATCCCCCATGCCAATGACGCCGCGGAGGACGCCGCCAATGCGCAGCTTGCGAACCAGTTTGCGGGTATCGATTTCGGCAATGACCGGGATTCCGTGCTTTTCCAGAAATTCATTGGCCGACTCCTCGCTGCGCCAGTTGCTGGCGATGGGGGAGAATTCGCGGACGATCAGTCCTTCGATGCACGGACGGCCGGACTCGCAATCAATGAGGGTGGCTCCGTAGTTTCCGATTTGGGGATTGGTGAGGCAAACGATCTGCCCGGTGTAGGAAGGGTCAGTGAAAACCTCCTGATAACCAGTGATAGCGGTGTTGAAGACGACTTCGCCAAACCGCTGCCGGCGCGCACCAAAGCTGCGGCCCTTGAAGACGGTTCCGTCCTCCAGGGCGAGCAAGGCATGATTCAAGGTGGTTGCTCCTCTGGGAAGGTGTAATTCTTATTGGAGCATGGGAGGGGCGGCCGCATCAAGGTGGGGCGGGAAATGAGAGTTTGTTAATCATTGAACGCGAAGCGTGACCACTGCCGTACTAAGCTGGAAACATGGTAGTGGCAGGACGGCGGAAGTCCATCGCGTTTTTCATTGCGCTCGGAATCGGGCTGATTTCCGTCATCCTGATCCTTTACATCGGATGGGTGCTGCTGAACTGGCGGACGGGCATACTGCTGGTTCTCGGCGTCCTGCTCACCATGATGATCATCGCGGGCGTGGTGCTGAACACGATCTTTCTGGTACGAGAAATCCGCAGGAATGAGCAGCATGACGCATTCATCAATGCGGTGACGCACGAGTTGAAGACTCCGGTGGCCTCGATCCGGCTCTATCTGGAAACGCTACAGACGAGGGCGGTGGATGAGGCGAAGCGGAAAGAGTTTTACCGCATCATGCTCGATGACAGCAACCGCCTGCTGGGAACAATCGAGCAGGTTCTGCGCACGGGGCGTATTGCCTCCGCGGGAAAGAAACTGAATCCGGCTCCCATCAACATGGGGGGCGTTGTGGAAAGCTGCATCGCCAGGGCACGGAATCTACACCGTCTGCCTCCGGAGGGTTTGGTCTATCGTCCGGGACCTCCGGCCACCGTGATGGGTGAACTCGATGAACTCCAGGCGGCGGTGCAGAACCTGATTGACAACGCGGTGAAGTATTCGGGCAAGAACGTTCGCGTGATGGTAGAGACGCCAACCGTGGAGGGGAACGTGCAGGTGCGGGTGAAGGACCAGGGGGCGGGGATCGAAAAGTCCGAGTTGAAGCAGATTTTCAAGAGATTCTATCGTGTGCCGGGGCCGATGGCGTCGCGTGTGAAAGGAACGGGGCTGGGGTTGTTCATCGTGCGGTCGGTGGCGAAGCGGCACCGGGGGAGTGCGTGGGCGGAAAGTGAAGGCCCGGGGCGCGGGAGCACGTTCGTTCTGCAACTTCCCATTGTGAAGAAATAATGAATAAAGTGCTTGTGGTGGAAGACGAGCAGCACCTCGCCGAAGGGCTGCGGTTCAATCTGGAGGATGAAGGCTACCAGGTTCAAGTGGTGGAGACGGGGGAGGCAGCGCTGGACGTGCTGCGGGCGCAGCCTTCGGGATTTGACCTGGTCATCCTGGATGTGATGCTGCCCGGCAAAGATGGTTTTTCGGTTATGTCGGAACTGCGCGGGGAAGGACAATTTGTCCCCACTCTCATGCTGACGGCGCGAGGTCATCCGGAAGACGTATTAAAAGGGTTTGCGGCGGGGGCGGATGACTACCTTACCAAGCCATTTGAGCTGGCCATTCTGATTGCCCGGCTCCGCGGCCTGCTGCGGCGGAGGGAATGGTTGCGGGCCTCGCTGGATGCCTCCATGCGGGCTCCGGCAACACCGGCGGAAGCGCCCCCAGGAGACGAATTCCAGTTCGGGGATAAGACAGTGAACTTCGACAGGTTGGAACTGCAGGTGCGCGGCCAGGTGTTTCCACTGACGCTCATGGAAGCCAACGTTCTGCGCTACCTGATCCAGCATGAAGGCACACCGGTGTCGCGGAAGAAGATGCTGGAGGAGGTATGGGGGCTGCACGAGGATACCGATACGCGGGCAATTGATAACTTCATGGTGCGGTTGCGGCGATATATCGAAGACGATCCGTCGCATCCCCGGCACTTGTTGACGGTACGCGGGGTGGGGTACCGGTTCATCGCGGATCCCCAGGCAAATTCGGGCTGAGCAGCGCGGCCGCTGGAGGAGGACAACGAGTTTCGGGGAACCCGTCCGTTCGCGCTAGGGAAACAGCTTGAACTGCGCTTCGTCTCCCGCTTCACTCGATTTCGTGGGACTCTGCTCGCTTTGAGGCTCGAACAGGAACTCGGAATTTGGGTTGTGCCGCCTGTACCTTTCGAGGGCAAGGGAGCGGGTTTGAACGGCGTAGCAATACACGCAGCCGTGCGGACATGTATCGTAATCGCCAATATCGCGCGACTCGAAGCAGCCGCATTCGATGCGGTTGCCTTTCAACTTCGCGGCAAGGGGTCTCCCTGCGACATCTGCCATCCGCCGGGCATCGACACACCGCGCCTCGGCTGCGCCATCCACCAAGAAGGCGCGCTGAGAACAGACGGTTAGCGCGATTCCATTCGCGCGGGCGATAGGGACGAATTGGGCGGCAAGCCGCTTCTTGTCCTCCGGCGGTGGATCTGTCCACAGAAAACCGGCGGCGCCGGCAGCGGCGTCAAGGTTACGCCTGGTCTTCTTGTAGATTTGCGCAAAGGAAATCACCACCTCATCGGTGATGCCTCGTAACGCTTCGGCCAGGGAAGCAAAGTTGTCGACGTGGAAACCGGCTGGAGTCAGGGAACTCAGCAAAATTGTGTCGTATCTCCACACGACGGACCTCGAGCCGAACTGATTGCAGACAATTGCCGCGTTCTCGATCGCTTTGCGAGAATGCACCACGGAAGCTTCCAGCGCCCGAGGATATCCGTTTATGGTGTGTTGCACAGTGAATGGGAACCCCATGCCGCGGATCTCGGGAAGATACCTTAAGAACGGTCCGATATTTTTCGTCCAAAACACGATTCCATCCACGTCAGCCGGCTTCAATGAGATGCGATAGACCTGGCGTCCGTAAGGATTGACCATTTTGCAGTAACCAGCTCTGAGGCGATTGAGAAACCAGGGGCCATAGAATGCCGGAATATCTGTCTTATAGCTGGCTGAAATGATCATTGAGCCTTGCAGTTCGCCGGCGCCTCAGGCAACCACCGCCCCTGTTTCGGCCGTATCGTAGCCGGCCAGCATTTCCAGCTTCCGCCGGAGAGCGGCCCGCTGAAGAACATCGAGAAATGCCTTCACCGCCGGAATCTCCGCGGTGCGCTTCCGCATGACAAGGTCATAGCGTTCGGTGTGCAAAGGGGTGAACCCGAGGCCGAATGCCCTGGCAGCGGACAGAGTGGCCAGACAAGCGTCGGCCTCCCCCGAGGCCACGCAGTATGCCGCCGCCAGGTGACCGTAGGCGATCCGCTCATATCCATGAATCCTGTGGCGTTCCACGCCACTCCCTGCCAGAAGCTTGTCCAACAGGGCACGGCTGCCGGACCCCGGTTCCCGGTTCACGAACCGGACGTTTCTGCGTACCAGATTTTCCACCTTATGAAGGCACTTCGGATTTCCCGCCGCGGTCACGAGACCCTCCTCCCATCGCGCGAAAGTCACCACGATCACTTCCTCGTTTGCGAACTCCTTGCGAATGAACGGCAGGTTGAATTCTCCGGTCTTGGGGTCTTCCAGATGGGAACCGGCAATGTGGACCTTCCCTTCTTTCAGCCACGCCAGAGCCAGCCTGCTTGAAGCCGCCGCCGAGACAATCTCCACACCGCTGGCCTTTTCCACCATCCGGGCAAGAAGACTGGTCGCCGGATCACACCCTGCCAGAACCAATCGCTTTTGAGCGGCCTCCCCTTTTGCGAACACCACCAGGTCCGCGCGAGCGGTCTTCTGCCTCGTCCGCTCAATGATTCCATCGGCTTCCGGCATGTAATAGGGGGACGGAGTGACAGGAACACCCACCCAACTCGACCCCATCTGACAGATCCGGACCGGCTGGCCCTTCCCGGCCGGGGCGGCGCTCAAGACGTCGGCGGCAATCGATTCGGCTGATGGCTGCGAGCCGGTTTGAAGGGAAAACAGATGGTCAACAGTTACCTCGAGTTCGCGCGCCAGGTGAAGAGCCACTTCGGTGTTGGGAACGTAAGTGCCGGCCTCGATGGCATAGATCGTCTGGCGGCTGACTTGGACTCTCCTGGCCAGTTCGGATGCGCCCACACCCCGGCTCTTGCGGAGTTGCGCAAGCCGGTTCTCGACGATGGTTTTCACAATGCTCTTCCTGGCCGGCTCATCCATATCGCGAAAATCAGTCTGTGTCGTGTATACATGACCATCTCATATTCTAAACCTTCCGGTTCCCGCCGCTACTCAGAAATGGACCTTGCCCACAACTTCGAAGACACGCGGATTCCCGGCTCCGGTAATCGAGCCGAATGCCGCGCTTCCAAAAATCCCGTTGGGGTCGTTCAGCGGCGGGGTGTTGGAAACGTTGAATACTTCCGCGCGAAATTCCAGCTTCGCGCGTTCGGTAAACCGGAACGTCTTGCCGATCATCAGGTCGGCGTTCTGGAGTCCGGGACCGCGAACCGGATTTCGGGAGCTGTTGCCGATCACGAATTGAGATGCCGCGGTGAAGGCGGCCGTGTTGAAATACTTCGCCACCGAGCGCCCATCGAGTTCGTTCGCATTGCTGATCCGGTTGGGCCTCTGCACCGCATACCCGAGGCTTGAATTGTTGTTCGTGGCCTCGGTCACGGCAACCGCGCCCCCGGTCTGCACCCGTACCAACCCGCCAATTTGCCAGCCGGATATCTTCCACCAGCGGGGAATGTCGAAAACCCACCCCGCCGCGAACACGTGCGGAATGTCCCCGCTCGAAACGTCTTTCTCGAGATGGCGGTTATTGGCGTCCGCGGCGCCGGTGTTGTTCAGGACCGGTCCGGTGAAAATCGTTTGCGAAAATACGCTCGACGCATCATCCAACAGCTTGGAAAAGGTATAAGAGGCCGTGAACGTAAGGCCGTGCGAAAACCGCTTCTCGAGCCTGGCAGTGGCCGCATGATAAGTGGAATTCCCGACGTTGTCGCGAAACAGGGCAACCGTTGTGAAACGAGGAAACGGACGCAGTAACTGCTGCCGCGCGATGGATGGGCCGCTTAGCGAAGAAGAGGCGGGAATCTCGCCCAGATAGGGATTGGGCACTGGTTCCAGAAGCGCCGTCCCCATCGGCAGATATTGCGCGGGGAGTTGATTGATGTTCCAGTCAGGAATGCCGAGGCGCGTGTTCTTCGAGCCGAGGTAGCCAGCCTCCACGTTCCAGTTCGCTCCCACCGTTTTCTGAACCGTGAAGTTCCATTGCTGCGAATAACCAGAGCCGTTGTTGCGGTCGACACCGAACACGCCCTGCCCCAAACCCGAGTTCGGATTCGGCGGAGACGGCTGAACCGCGGGACCATTCGACAGGATGAATGCCGCGGTTACGTTATCTTGCGATTGCCGGCCTAGTGTTTGCACGAATGGAAACTGCGGAATGGTGAACGGGGTCGTAATGCCGGACTGCTCGAAGTAGATCATTCCATAGCCGGAACGCACCACCCAACTGTTTCGAAGACGGTAGGCGAGGCCGAAGCGCGGACCGAGATTGCAGCACTCGAGTCTGCGCGCGGTGTGCGGAAACTCGAGCATCTGGGTATTCAGATTGAAAATCGCGCCCTGGTTTCGCCTTTCCGTCGAGGGGAAATTGAGGGTATAGCGGGCGCCGATGTTCAAGGTGAGCCGCGACGATACCTTCCAGTCATCGGCGGCGAAGAATTCGGCAATGTGCGCCCGCGGCTGAATTACATTCTTTTGAATGTCTATTGTGAACGCGTTCACCTGCCCGAGAAGAAGCGATGCGAGCGAGTTGCCGCTCCCGGGGACCGCGGGGTTGTTCGTGCCGGTTGTGGAGAAGCCGAATGAGCCTGTGGGATTGGGCGGGTTCAACACGTCCAAAGCCTGCCGCCGGATGTCCGTTCCGAACTTGATGGCATGCCGCCGCTTCACCATCGTGAAGGTGTCGAGGAATTCGGTGACTGACGTTGTGAACCGCGAATTCGCCGCCGTAGATGGTCCAATCTGTTGAAACCCCGCCACGGAGAAGATCGGCAGCACCGACGCAAAAGAGTTCGCAGGCAGGCCGGGGATAGCAATGCCGCCGTCTTGCAGCGACGTCTGATTCAGGTCCCTTCGTGAATACCCGAAGCGGAATTGATTCAGCACGGTTGGAGAAATTGTCCAACTATAGTCGCCCACGAACGCGTCGCCACGCGTGATCGCATGCCCCGTCACACCGGAGGCCAGCGTTCCACTGCCATCCGGCAGCGGCGCCACGGGCGTGTCGTCATCGCGGAAGTAGGTGTACCGCCCGAATATCCTGTGTTTTTCCCTGAAGTAACGGTCCACCCGGAAATCGGCCTGGTCCTGATTGTCCGGCTCTGTCGCGGTTCGAACAAAGTTGTTCGCTCCTGCAACATTCGGCAGCGGGTAATGTTCGAGTACTTGCGCAGCAATGGAATCAAACCGGCTCACTGGGATTGTGTTGTTCGGAAAGCGCATCCCGGGAGACGTCAGAGGGTCAAAGATGGGTTGGGCAAAGCTGCCCTGACGCTGTTCCGGAGCCGGCACGACGCTGAACCGTGTAATGCCGGTGCGCAACCGGGTCCCCTGCCAGTCCGCAAAGAAAAAGGTCCTGTCTTTCTGTACCGGCCCGCCAATCGTCATCCCATACTGGTTGCGGCGAAACCTGGGATTCGGCCCCGGCTGGGCGAACAGATTGCGGGCGTTCAGCGCTTCGTTCCGGAAGAACTCGAACAGGCTCCCGTGGAGTTCATTGCCGCCGGATTTTCCAATCACCATCACCGTGCCGCCGTTCGATCTCCCGTATTCCGGCGAGTAGGCATTGATGTTCAGCTTGAACTCCTCAATGCCGTCGATGATGGGGTAGTAAACCACCTGCCCCGGCTCCGGTTGGAGCACGCTGATTCCGTCATAGATATACTCATTGGTGCGCGGGCGGCTCCCGTTGATTCGCGGCAGAAACTGGCCCTTGGGGAGCGCCACTCCCGGCGCGAGCGTCACCAGTGGAATGAAGTTACGTCCGTCCAGCGGCAGCGCGGAGATCTTGCGTTCCTCCACATTCAGGCTCACGTCCCCGCTCGCGGTCTGCAACAGCGGCGCCGCCGCCCTGACCTCCAGGGATTGGGAAGACTGCCCGACCTGGAGGGTCACAGGAATCGCCGTACGGTCCCCCAGCCGGAGAACAATTCCGGACTGGCGGTATGTCTGGAATCCCGGCCGTTCCACGATGAGCACGTATTCCCCAGCCGGCAGCCCGAGGAGATGATACTCTCCGCGTTCGTCCGACAGGGAAGCATAGCGGGCCGCGGTCGCCTGGTTCTCCGCCTCCACCTTGGCCTTGGGAACCGCCAGGCCGGACGGGTCCCCGATGGCTCCGAACAACTCGGCGCGGCCGGCTTGACCCAGGCAAACCGGCGATGCAGCCAGCAGCGAGGCCCAGAGGAACACGGCGCTTCCCGGCGTCATCCGCATGGCAAGTCACTCAAACACGACATCGCTATGCAAAGATAACATAGCTGGAAGCGTGTATCCACACCGGTGTAATGTGTACAATACAACGAATGCCGGGTAACGCCAACGCCCGCGCCAGCAGCGGCTGCGAGACCAGGAGTATGCCAAGCCAGAGGAGAGCTTCGGAGTTCGCGGGCTCTCCGGCAATTGCCTGCCGCGGCAGCCCTTCGGCTTCGGCCCGCCGGCCTTGCTCCGCGAGGAGCGCCTTCGCCCAGTCCACAAGTGATGCAGAATCCCGCGCCGGCAAAATGCACGCGCCAAGCAAAATACAAGTCGCGATTTCGCCTGTGCGCCTCTAATCGTGGGCCTTACAGTGTCTAACGCAAGGCTCCCGTTTCATACTCCACCACCGATGTCTGCCACTGGTAGTCGTACCGCGCCGAGGCATCCGCAATCTCCGCATTGGTCCGGTTCAACTGCGCCTGGCTCAACTCGATGATGGACCCCAATCCCAGGTCATACCGCGTCTGTGCCAGACGCAAAGTCCGCTGCGCCTGTTCGGCCAGCCTGCGCGTCACCGTCAAGCGCCGCCACGCCGTCTGCTCGTTGAGCCAGGCAATGCGCACGGTATTTGCCACCTTCACCTCGAGTTCCCGCGCTTCCTGCGAAACCGCCTCGCTTTTCAACATCGCCTCCGCATGCCGGGCCTGAAACAACTTCCCGTTGAAGATAGGGATATTCACGTTCAGCCCGAACCCTCCGTACGAGTTCGGCAGACGCCGCTCGGCGAAGGGCAGCAGACCTGTCACCCCCAGCGCCTGCACCGTCGGAAACTTCAATCGCCGCTCGGCATCGGCGAAGCGCGCGGCGCTATCCTGCCGCAGCCGCAGCGACGCCAGATCCGGCCGCTGCTCCCGCGCCTTGCGAACCAGCGGTTCGCTGCTGATCTCCGGCGGCCCGACGTGACTCTCTCCCTGGAGCAAGTAGGTTTCCGCCTCGGCCTGTCCCATCGCCGCCGACAATTCCGATAACGCCGCGGCAAGTTCGTTTTCTCCGCGCACCACCAGCAGTTCCGCCTCCGATACATTCACCTCGGCGAAACTCACATCGAGGCTGGACCGCAGGTTGCTCTCCGCCAGTTTCCCGATCTGCCGCGCCGTCAAATGCCGCATCTCGAGATTCTTTCGCGCCGATTCGAGCACCGCCTGCGCCATGAGTCCCTTATAAAAGAACTCGCGCACATGCAATCTCACCCTCGCCCGGTTGTAGACCGTCTCCTCTCTTAAGGAGCGCATGCGGCTTTCCTCGCCGGCCGCCAGTTTGCTCGTCCGTCCGAAGTCGGTCAGCAACTGCGACAATGTCAGGCCGCCCGCCACGCGCGAGGACAGGCTGGAATCCTGCAGCGTGCCCGCCGTGATCCGCGTCAGTTCCTGCGCATGCACCGCGGTCAGGCTCGCCCCGAACTGCGGAAAAAGCGAAGAGCGCGCTTCCGTCACCGCTTCCCCGGCGGCTTGCGCCCGCAGTTCCGCGGCGCGAATCCTCGGGTGATTGCGCAAGGCAATCTCTTCGGCTTCCCGCAGAGTCAGCGTCTTTTGTTGCGCGGGCAGGAGCGCCCCCGCCAGCATCAGGCTCGCCAGTATCTTCATTCTTCTGTCTGTGGCTGGGGAAGACCCGCCAATGGGTTCCGGCCGCGGTACGCCAGCAGATATGCGGACGGCACAAGAAACACCGTGAACAATAGCGAAACGCCCATCCCGCCGATGATCGCCCGCGCCAGCGGCGCATACGCCTCGCTGCCCGTCCCCAGTTTGAGAGCCATCGGCGTCAGTCCGATGATCGTGGCAAGCGATGTCATGAGAATCGGCCTCAGCCGTACCCGCGCGGCCATCGCCACCGCGTCCGCCAACTCCATTCCGTCGATTCGCATGCGCCGCGTGAAGTCCACAATCAGGATGCTGTTGGAAACGACAATCCCCACCATCATGACCACGCCCATCAGCGACTGCACGTTCAACGTGGTGCCCGAGGCGTAAAGCGTCACGATCACTCCGATCAATCCCATGGGGACGGCCAGCAGGATCAGCACCGGATCGATGATGCTCTGAAACTGCGCCACCAGGATCAGGTACAGCAGCAGAATCGACAAGCCCAGCCCCATCCCGAAACTCCCGAACGATGCCCGCATGTCGTCCACCATCCCGCGCATATCCACGCGCACGCCCTTGGGCAGTTTGGTTCGCGCCAGCACTCCTTCGATCTCTTTCGCCGCCCTTCCGAGGTCTTCCTCCTCCAGACTCACGAATACGTTGATCACCTTCCGCAGCCCGTAGTGATCCACCTCCGTCGGCGACATCCGCCGCTCGATCTTCGATACCGTGTCCAGCAGCGTAGCCCTCGAGCGGTTTGCCGCGTGCAGCGGCATGGAGCGGAGATCGGTGATGTCCCGCACCTGTCCTTCCGGATACTGCACCGTCAGAAAGAAATCATTGAAACTCTTCGGATCCGTCCACAACGTCGGTGCGATCATCTGGTTCGATGACACCGCCGTGATGAGATTGCTTACCACTTCTTTTTGCGTCAGCCCCAGCATGCTCGCCCGCTCACGTTCGATCTCGATCTGAATCGCGGGATTATCGAGATCCTGCGGAATGAGTATGTCCGAAACTCCGCGGATCCGCCGCACCTGCGCCGCCAGTTGAGTTGCCACGCGGAATGGAGACTCCAGGTCCGGTCCGGTCACCTGCAGATCAATCGGGGCCGGTTTGCCGGAGTTCAGCACGGCGTCCATGAAGCCTCCCGATTGGAAGTACGCGCTCATCTCCGGCATCTCTTCGCGGATTCTCCGCCGCACGCGGGCCATGTACTCATCGCTTCCCGTCTTGTGGCCGTCCTTCAAACCCACCTGCAGAAATGCCGTGTGCGGAGCCGAGTTGCTCGTGTAGAGCGCCGAAAAATCCGGCACCACGCCAATGTTGGACACCATCATTTCGTAGTCCTCGGGCGATACCACCTCGCGCACCAGTTTCTCCACGCGCGCCACTTTCTTCTCCGTCTCCCGTAAATCCGTGCCGGAAGGAGCCTTCAGATTCATCACGAACTGCCCGGCGTCCGTGCGCGGGAAATACGAGGTCCCCAGGCGCGGATACAGCAGCAGGCTCCCCCCAAACAAAGCCAGCATCAACAGGACCGTGAGCAGCGGAGTGCGCAGCGCGCCGCCGAGCAGCACGTCGTAGCCCTCGAGCAGTCTCAGGAACCCCAGGTTGAACTCGTAAAACAGAAATGCGCCTTTCTTCTTCGGAACACCGTGTTCATGCGATTCGCGAATGAACGCCGCGCAGTACAGCGGCACTATCGTCATCGCCACGAAATAGGACGCAAAGAGCGACAGCACCACCGTCAACGCCAGCGCGGTGAAAAGATCCCGGCTTATGCCATAAAGCAACGTGACCGGAAAGAACACCACGGCTGTTGTCAATGTCGAAGCCAGCACCGGGAGCGCCACTTCCCGCGCGCCTTCCTCGGCCGCCTTTCGCGGCGATTTGCCCATGTCAAGGTGGCGGAAGATATTCTCCAATACCACCACGGAATTGTCGATCAACCGCGAGAATGCAAGGGCGATCCCTCCCAGCGTCATCGCGTTGATCGAACCTTTCCCAACGGACAACAGCGCAAATGCCACAATCGCCGAAAGCGGAACGGAAAGGAGCACCGCCGCCGTCGCCCGCAGGCTGCCCAGAAAGATCAGGATCATCAGCGACGTCAACACCACGCCGAGGCTCGCCTCGCTCACCACCGTATGAATGGCCTTCTTGATGAATCGCGACTGGTCGAACACCACCCGCGCCACCAGACTCTCCGGCACATCCAGCAGTTGCCCCACTTCCTTCTTCACCGCATCCACCACCGCGATTGTGTTCGAATCCCCGCCCTGCCGCAGCACGGGCTGATACACCGATGCCTGTCCGTCGACGCGCACAATGTTGTACTGGATCTGCGCCGCATCCTTCACCACGCCCACGTCGGAAATCTTCACCGACGCCGCCCCCACCGTGCGCACCGGCAGTTCCTCGATGCCGGCGATGTCCGTATACTGCGCATTCGTGTAGAGCGGATAGTCAATCGACCCCATGCGGATATTCCCCGAAGGCAGAATCAGGTTCGCGTCGTTTACGCTGCGCACAATATCCATCGGGCTCAGGTGGTGCGCCGCCAGTTTGACCGGATCCACGTACACCATGATCTGCCTGTACAATCCGCCGAACGGAGGCGGAGTTGCCGCGCCCGGCAGTTTTGCCAATTGTGTCCGCACCCGGTAATGCCCCACCTCGCGCAGTTGCGCCTCGCTCATCCCTTCGCCCTTCAGCGCCACCAGACACACGGGCAGCGCCGCGGCGTCGAACTTCATCACGATCGGCGGGAGCGTCCCCGGCGGCATCCGGCGCATCTCCGCCGCCGCCAGATTGCCCATGATCGATACGGCCGAATCGGCGTTCGTCCCAGGCTGAAAGTACACTTTGATTACGCCCACCCCCGGAAGAGATCGTGATTCGATGTGCTCAATTCCCGGCGCGAGGGTGAAGAACCGTTCCTGCCGTTCGACAATATCCTTCTCGATCTGCTCCGGCGGCATCCCCGGATAAAACGTCGCAACCGCCACCACCGTCTGATCCAGCACCGGGAACATGTCCACCGGCATGCGCAGAATCGCGGTGATTCCCATCACGCACAACACCAGCGCGCACACCACCACGAAGTAAGGGTTTCGGATCGAAAATCCAGGCATGTCTTCCTATATTCCGCTCTCTCGAGGCGTCACCCGCTCTCCCGGACGCAACAAAGTCTTGTTCCCTACCACCACCATCTCCCCAGCCGCAAGCCCGCTGGTCACCTCTACCTTCGCCGCTGTCTCCATCCCCGTCCTGATCACACGCTCCTCGATAACCCCCTGTTCACTCACCACCAGCACCGCCTTCTTCCCATCCGCGGAAGCCAGCGCCTGAACGGGCACAGTGACCGCGCGATTGTTTTGCTCGAGCGTCAGCTTCACTTCCGCATACATTCCGGGCAGCAGGGTCCCATCCGCGTTCGGAACGTCCACTTCCACGTTCATGGTCCGCGTGGCCATTTCCACGTCTCCCGTGAATCGCGCCACGGTTCCGCGAATCCTGCGATGCAGCGAGGTGACGTCGATCTCCACGACCTGCCCCAGCCGGACCTTCGACACCACCGATTCCGCCACAGGAAGCACCAGCCTCAGGATGTTCATCTGCGCAATGCGCACCATCGGCATGGCGTTGGGCGACGTCCCGGCCTGAATCAGCGCGCCTGTGTCCGCGTATCGCTTCGTCACCATTCCCGTGAAGGGCGCCGTGATTGTGGTGTAGTCCGTCAGCGTGCGGGTACGGCTTTCGCGCGCCTGGGCCGCCTCCCCATCGAACTCCGCCCCCGCAATCGCCGCCTTCGCCGCCGCCACCTGCGCCTCCGCCGCCCGCTTGCGGGCCAGCGCTTCGTCAATCTCCTGCTGCGCGATCAACCCCGGCTCGGCTTTCATCACCTTTTCCAGCCGCTCGTAGGACAGCTTCACCAGACCCAGGTTGGCGTCCGCGCGTTCCAGTTCGCCGCGGAGCCGCATCAGTTCCGCGGAACTGCGGCGCTTCTCCGCGCTCGCGTGCGCCACGTCGTCCCGCATTTCCGGGACTTCCAGCGCCGCCAGCACTTGCCCGGCCTTCACGCGATCTCCCACGTCTACCTTGATGTTGCGCAGGTATCCCGCTATCTTGGCATGCACGTCCACCACCTGAAACGGCCGGAACTCGCCGCTCAGGGCGATCTCCTGGCGCAGCGGTTCCGTTACTGCCTTCACTACCGCTACGGGATTCGGCTGCCCCGGCGGCGAGGCGGCAGCCCCCGGAGCGGTTGCCGCGGGAGATCCGCAGGAAGATAGAAAAAACGCTCCGAAACAACCAGATAGGGCAAGAAGGCAGATGCGGTGGTGAAGCATGCTAATGGAGTCCTGTTATTCGGCTGTTATGCTATGTTAACCAAACTGTAACGAAACTGCTACTATACTTTCCCGTGCGTGTCGGGCGGCGCCCGCGGCGCGCCATCAGGCGCTCGAGCGGGTCTCCGCGTTCGCAAACGCCAGGGCGGTGGCATCCAAGGGCGTCGGCATGTGCATCTCCCACCACCCCGCCGCGTCCCTCTGTGTCCACAACTCGACGTCCTCACAACCGGTCAGCATCTGATTCAACTCCTGCGCCGTCTGCGGCCGCAGCGCGGGGTCCTTCTCGAGGCACTGCAGGATCACCCGCTCGAGAGAGCGCGGCACCGGCATTTCCGTCCTCCGGGAGGGAGGCATCGGCGGCGTTCCAACGTGCGCCAGGGCAATCGCCACCGCGTTGGCCCCCTCAAAGACCATCTGTCCGGTCAAGAGGCGGTATCCGACGCAGCCTAGCGAATAGAGATCGGCCCGGCCATCCACGGAGGAACTGGCCATGGCGACCTCCGGCGCCATGTATCCTGGCGTCCCGGCGGCCACTCCGGACTGTGTCAAGGCCCCGCTATCCGTAGTGCCGCTGATGGAGTTCACCTTGACCAGCCCGAAGTCCAGCACCTTGACGAAGTCGTAGTCCGTACCCATGCGGCAGGAAAATATGTTCCGCGGCTTGATGTCGCGGTGAACCAGGCCTTGCTGGTGAGCTTCGGCAAGGGATTTTGCCGCTTGTTGGAGAAACGAAACCACCCTCCCCGCGGGCTGCGGTCCGAACCGCTCCACCAGCGTTTCCAGATCGAGCCCGTCCAGCAGTTCCATGACGTAATAGAAATTGCCTTCCTGGCTTAGTCCGTAATCGTACAATACGATAGTATGCGGAGACCGTAGCGCCGCCGTCGCCCGCGCCTCGCGCTCAAACCGCCGCAGCACCATACTCACGTGGTCCGGATCATCGAATCCGAGCGCTTCCGGCCGGATGAGTTTGATTGCCGAAACCCGCGCCAGCATGCGGTGCCGCGCTGTCCACACCTCTCCCATCCCTCCGCGGCCGATCAAATCCATCAGTTCATAGCTCCCCATGGCGCGGGCTTTGTTTACCTGCGCTCCCAAGCGGTACAAGTGGCGCCCCACGGGGATGGTCCACGCGGCAACTACGAACGGCAACAGCACCAGAACCGCCATCCGGCCCGGAACCGGCACAGGATTGTCGTTCGCCACCGTGGCTACAAGCATTCCGAATGCCGCCATGCATGCCGCCAGCACCGCGGCGATCACGCTCTTCCCGTAAGTTCCGGGTATGGCCACCACGTACATCGAGATCCACAGACAATTCCAGGAGATGCCGCGGATTTCCTGGTCTTCCGGCCACGGAGTGGCATTCTCGGAAAGGGCGATGGCGAAGGCCACAAGTACTTCGAAGACCAGCCCCAGATCCAGCATCAGTTCCGGGCGCAGCACGCGGCTCCATGCAAGCACGCACACCGATACTCCGATGGCAAACAGCCCAGCCGCCACAATCTGCGGAAACGGAATCCCCTCTTTCAGCACAACCCGCTGCGGCTGGATGATTCGTTCGATGAAATAGGAGGCGGGCGCCATGAGGGCAATGATCAGCCCCAGGAACCCCAACCGCTTGACGGCGGTCTCCAGCAAATCAGGGGGCAGCCCGTAGCGGGTTCCATCTCCCGTCGAGATGTGTCCGATCCTGCGGGGTTCCACCCGCTTGCTTCCGTCCTTCTGCGCCACCACTCACCTCCAACCGCGACGGTGCCGGCCTTGATCCGCCCACTGTTATACACGACTGGCGGCCAAGCTGGAAGCATCGCCCCCAACCCGAAGACCGCTTTCGGCCAGTGGAAATCTCACGATGAGTCCCCTTTCTTACTGGAAGTAGCCATTGATATCGAGAATGACGTGGGTTTCGTTGGTGACGAAGACCGAAACACTGCCATTGTTCCCGGAGGGAATAATGGCGGCATTCGCCACCACCCGGCCGGGGAACGAATTCAGGGTGGAAACCGGCGGGCGAGGCGCGCCTGCCGGCCATAGCGTCAAATACGCGAGGGGACCGTTGGGAACAACGGTAACATTCAACACGTACCCGGACGCGCCCGAAGGCGCTCCACACTTCCCCGCCACGGCGAAATCCCGTGTTTCACCTGCGTGCAGGGGAGCCCCGAACACATCCGTCCGAGTGTCGGCCACCCGGCATGGCATCAATGGTTGATAGCCCATTTCGCCGACGTTTCCAGGCGCGCCGAAGTACCCGTTCGTGTCGAGAACCAGATCAGCGGCGTTCGTCGCGAACACACTCACGGCGCCCCCCATTCCCGCCTGGACGACGGCTGCGTTCGCGACCACGGTCCCGTCAAAAGAATTTAATGTGGAGACGAACGGCTGCAATTGCCAGGTTGGCCAGATGCCGAGGTAGGAGAGCGGCCCGGGTGGAACAACGGTCACATTCAGCGAGTATGCTCCGGCCCAACCCGGGAGGCCGCACACTCCGCCCGATAGCGGAAAACTGCGCGACACCCCGCCAGGCAGACCGGGCGCGCCGAAGACTCCCGCGGGTCCCCGCGTATCCACCACACGGCACGGGAACAACGAATAAAAGGAAAGCGTTTGAGGACTGTAGTCAGCCACAAAATACCCGTTGATATCAATGATCAGGTCAGTGGAGTTCGTGACATAGGCGCTGATGGCCCCGTTTGCCGCCGAAGGCAGAATTGCCGCATTCGCCACCACTCCGCCATGGAAGGAGTTGAGCGTCGACACCAGCGGCTGGGGATTCCCCGCGGGCCATAACGTAAGATAGCCGAGCGGCCCCCGCGGGACTACGGTTACATTCAGGGAATATCCTCTGGCCCGTTGCGGGATGGCGCATCTTCCATCCGGAATGGGGAATGAACGAACCTCGTTGGCGGCCATCGAAGGGGGTCCGAATTGTCCGCTCGTGCCTTGTCCCGCACGCGTATCCACCACGCGGCAGGGCGTAACCGGCATCAACCGCAAACCGGTGGGCACGTCCAGCCTGGCGAGGAAGCCATCCAGTCCGCCGGCGCCCGTTTGGCCTGGAAGTACCCCGCCTGTATACCCTCCGATGTAGACCCCCCTCGACGCCGCAGCGATTCCTTCCGCCGTGTCCGGTCCGCTGGAGCCGAACTGCCGCGTCCACCGCAATTCGCCATCGACATCGTACTTGCGAACAAACACATCGCTGGAACCAAGATTGGTTTGTCCGGGGAAAGCTCCGCTCGTGCTCCCCGCGATGTAAACACCCGCGGCGTCGGCTGCCACGGGTCCGCCGAAGTCCCCTCCAGCCGTGCCGAACTGGCGTGTCCAGAGAACATTGCCGCCGGCATCATATTTTCTGACGAATGCGTCCGTGCTCCCGGCGCTCACTTCTCCGGGGAGGGCGCCCTCCGTAAACCCTGATACATACACACCGCCGCTGTCCGTTGCCGCCCCCGACACCAAGTCGCGGCTTGCCGAACCGAACTGGCGTGTCCACAATAGATTCCCGTTCCCGTCATACTTTCTCAGGAAGGCATCGCCCTGGCCGGCAATCTGTCCGGTCAACGCACCAAAGGTTTCTCCAGCCACATACACGCCTGTCCCGTCTACGGCCACTGTGTATCCGTAGTCCGTCCCGGATGTCCCGAACTGGCGGGCCCATATCAGGTTTCCATTCCGGTCGAACTTCACCAGAACCGCGTCCACGTTGCCCGCATTCGGCCCTTCCAAGCTGCCGGTTGTATACCCCGCGATGTAAATTGACGAACCGTCCAAAATCAGACTGCCGGCGTAATCATCGCCCGCCGTCCCGTATTGCCGGGTCCAGAGAAGGTTTCCCGCACTATCGTATTTGCGCAGGAACAGATCCGCCAGTCCGGAGTTCGTCTGGCCGGGAAATGCTCCGTGGGTCTCCCCAATGACATACACGTTGTTGCCGGCCGCCACAGCCCATGCCGCCTCATCGCTCGCCGTGCCGAACTGCCGCGTCCACTGCACATTTCCGTTCGAGTCGTACTTCAGCAGGAAAGCGTCGATGATGCCTCCCACGCGGGTTTGGCCGGGAAGGACGCCAAAAGTGTATCCAGCCGCGTACACTCCCGTTCCGTCGGCCGCCACTGCGTTCACCGTATCGCTCGCCGGCGAGCCGAATTGGCGTGTCCAGTCAGCCGCGCTGCCGGCAGGGACGCTCAGCAAAGCGCACATCGCCATGTTGACTGCAACTAATTGCCGCATTTGCCGTACCTCCTTGCGCGCACCAACCGCCCGTACACGGCTCCACAGGCCTCCCGGAGGAATAGAAATGGATTGTTTTGGGGAAAATCCGGTAATTTCGAAGCGCTGTAACCGCATCCGAGCACTGCTCCACTAGCCAGGGCTAGCCCAAATACTGTTCACTTAACGATTCTGATCCGCTTGGCGACGTCAAGGCGACGAGTGCGTTGGGGTGCTCGCGGCCGCAACGGAGAGTTACTCATCTTCCGCTTCACTCCGCGCGGGTTGATGCGATTGCGGCTGGAGCTAACGCGCTCTTGCAGGATCTCGTCGAGAATTGTTTCATGCAAAGCGTTCCTCTGCCGAGGGGGGAATAGCGGCAAAGCGGGCGATGCGCCGTTGGACAACGCGCACCGAATGGAGAAACGACAGGCGGTCCGGGTCTTCGCCCGCACGCAGGGCAGCCTCGCCCATGAGGCCGCGAATCGCATAGTGCGCCATGAGCAGGCCGTG
>JADLBG010000184.1 GCA_020847895.1 Bryobacterales bacterium | reverse complement strand
GACCTGGGCCAGGAGATTCGCCGTATAGATACCTGGAGAAGAGCCGGTTGTGATCGCGTGCGAGAGCGGTCCCCCGTCGCTCCAGGAGGAGAAGATGTATCGCGAGGAATCGGTCACCTGAATCAGGTCCTGCGTACCGATGGTATGCGTGCTGCCGGCGGCCCATTCAAAGCTTTGAGGTCCGGGCCCCTGTACCTGGTCGCCGAAGACGGGGTAGCCCGGAGGATTGGTGGTGACGGTGACGGTGGGAGAGCCGATTTTGTGGAAGATCGCAGTAACGGCGCGGAAGCCGTTCATCTGTACGGACAGTGGATTGGCAGCGCCGCTGTACTCTCCGGTCCATCCGGCAAACTCATAGCCGGCGGCAGGAGTCGCGGTCACCTGGAGGAGCGTTCCGGCAGAGTAATAGTTTTCGGGGCGGACCATGCTGGGAGTCACAGTGCCGGCGGAGGCGGGTGATGCGGCGAGGGTCAGACCATACTCGATGGAGTAATTCGCCATATAGGTTATGGGCGAGGCGGGGGTAGTTACGGTCTGCATCATCGGCCCGCCCGTGCTCCAACCGGTGAAGGTATATTTACCGCCGCAACTATATTGAGGAGAGAGGACCCCCAAGGCATGGGTGCTTCCCGGCGCCCACTGGAACTGTTGAGAAACGTTGTAGGAGTTGGAATCGACGTAGAAATACAGTCCGTTGTACTGCGTGATGACAGAGACGGGTACGGTAGTTTGCGCGCGGGCGGATGTCGCGTGGAAGGCAACCAGTAGCGGTACAAACCAGAGGGCCTTGCTGATCCGGCGCATGGCAGGAAATCCCCAGTGTAGCAGGGTGAGCCGTCCTTACCGGCAAGTTCGATAAAATGAAAGAGGTGCATCGGACACCACTTAGCGGGCTGTTGATGCAAACGAACCTCCAGCAGACCATTCCGGCTGTTTTGTGGGCTAAGGTCCGCCGCATTTCGCCGCGGGAACGCAACTGGGAGGTATACCTGGCGGGCGCAGCGATGGCCGCCTTACCCACTCTTGCCGGACTATGGATTGGCCGGTCCGCGACCGCGATAAATCTGGCGATACTGTACACGCTGGCGGTGGTTTTCAGCGCCCTGCGCTGGGGGCGAGTGGCGGCGATGGCGAGCGCGGTCTGCAGCGCAGTATTGCTCAACTGGTTTTTCGTTCCGCCGTTCCGGTCGCTGCTGTGGAGTGACGCCTGGGATCTGATAACGCTGGCGGGCTTCCTCGTCATCGGATTGATCGTCAGTACGCTGGCGGTGAGCGCGCGCGAGGAGGCGCGGGAGGCGCGACGGCGGGAGATATACATCGAGGCTCTGTATTCCTTTACGCGATCGCTGGTGGAGGCTGAGGACTTCATGGCAACGCTGGCAGTGATTGAACGGCATTTTCGCGAGACCTTCACCCGTCCGGTTCTGATTGCGGTACCCGGCAAAGGGGAGTTGGAGAAGTTGATCGCAAGCAACGATTTTCATTTCGAAGACATGAAAGAAGAAGACCGGCTCGCCGCAATGTGGTCCCTGCGAAATGGAGAGACATCCGGACAGTCAACAGAGCGTTGGCCTTCCGCGAAGGTGTTCTATCTTCCGCTTAAGACGAATAAGGGAACCATTGGCGTGCTGGGTCTCTGGTCCCACGGGTTGCAGGTGGCGCTTTCCGCGGAGCGGCGGGAGTTGTTGAGCGCTTTCGCTGATCAGGCGGCGCTGGCCATCAGCCGCGCCTTGCTTGCCGAGGAAGCACGCCGCGCGGAGCTCTTGCAGGAGACGGGCAAGCTACAGACAGCGCTGCTGAATTCCATATCTCACAATTTACGGACGCCGCTTGCATCGGTTAGCGGGGCGCTGAATACGTTGATTGAAGACGGCGACTTGTTAGACGCCGCCACGCAGCGAGAGTTACTCGATACGGCGCAAGAAGAGGCGCGGCGTTTGAACGGCCTGGTGCAGAACTTACTGGACATGACGAGGTTGGAAGGCGGAGCGGTGCGCGTGAAGCGCGAGCCGTGCCATGTGCAGGACGTAATTGGGGCGGCGCTGGCGCAACTCGGCGAACCGGCGCGGCGCCGGCAGGTGGATGTCATTCTACCTCCTGATCCGCCGCTGGTAACCATGGATTTTGTCCTGATTGTCCAAGTGCTGGTAAATCTGCTGGACAATGCCTTCAAGTATTCTCCCGCGGATACTCCGGTGACGGTGGCCGCGAGCATGGATTCCGCGTTTCTCGAGGTGAAAGTGACAGACAAGGGGCAAGGGATTGCGAAGGAGGACGAGGAACGGGTGTTCGAGAAGTTCTTTCGCGCGCCGGCGGCAGGGCGCGCCGGAGGCGCGGGCTTAGGCCTGTCGATTTGCAAGGGCTTCATTGAAGCGCACGGCGGCCGCATCTGGGCCAAGCGGTTGGAGCCACAGGGAACAGAAGCCGGCTTTGCCCTGCCGATGGGAGGCGGCAATGCCTGAAAGCGGCCCGCGGGTGCTTGTGGTGGACGACGAACCGGCCATCCGACGCTTCCTGCGCGTCTCCCTCGAAGCGCACGGCTACATGCTCCATGAGGCGGCCACAGGAGAGGAAGCTTTACAAATTGTTCCCGCCTGCCGGCCTGACCTGATCATCCTCGACATGGGCCTTCCCGGCATGGACGGGACGGAAGTGGTCCGGTGCCTGAGGGAATGGACCCAAACCCCCATTCTGATTCTCTCGGTACAGGGGGACGAGTCCGCGAAGATCGCCGCACTCGATGCGGGCGCGGACGATTACCTCACCAAGCCATTCGGACCGGGGGAACTGCAGGCCCGAATGCGCGCCATGCTGCGGCGCTCCGGGCAGCAGGAAAGCGGCCCTGTGTTTGTAAGTGGACCGCTGATGGTGGACCTTAGTAGCAGGATGGTAACGGTGGGCCAGGACGAGGTGCGGTTGACACCCACCGAATACAGCCTGTTAAAGGCTTTGGTGAGCCACGCAGGCAAGATCCTGACGCACCGTCAACTGATCCGCGAAGTATGGGGCGGCTCGCAGTACGAAGATACCCAGCATCTATTGCGCGTCAACGTGAGCAACCTGCGGCGCAAGATAGAGGCCGACCCCAGCCGTCCGCAGTATATTGTTACGGAACCGGGCGTAGGTTACCGCCTGTTGCAGCCATCTTGACGTTTTCTTGACGTGGAACGCGAAGTTATTGACCCAAAATGGACTGTAGTGCTCCTATCATAGAGTTATGGACAAGAGTCCTAGCGTGCTGGTTGCCGATGACGAGCAGGTGATTCGCCGGCCGATACGCGCACTACTCGCAGCACGCGGGTTTACGGTGCACGAAGCCGCGACGGGCAAAGACGTTCTGCGCAGCGTCGAGACTCTGCATCCGGATGTAATTGTTCTGGATCTGGGTCTGCCGGACCTGGATGGCATAGTGGTGACGGGCAGACTTCGCAAAGTCAGCGATGCCGCCATCATCATTCTCTCCGTACGCGACACGCAAAGCGACAAGATTGCGGCGCTCGACGCCGGGGCGGACGACTACCTAACCAAGCCCTGCCGGCTGGGGGATCTGCTGGAGCGGATTCGCGCCGCTGTCACACGGGAGGAGCAACGAGATGCCGGCGTATTCACGGCGGGCAACCTGACGGTGGATCTGGAGCGTGGTTTTGTAACGGTTGACGGCGCGCCGGTGCAGTTGACACCAGACGAGTTTGCGTTGCTGAAGGTGCTCGCAAGAAACCGCGGAAGACTCTTGACTCACCATCTGCTGGCGAGCAAGGTGTGGGGAGAACGGGCGGTGGAAGAGAACCTGCACTTACTGCGCACGACAATCCATTCGCTGCGGGCAAAGCTCGAGGAAAATCCGACGCGGCCGAGGCACATCGTGACGGAGCCGGGCGTCGGATACCGGCTTCGAACCGAAAGTTAGGTCCACCGTGTACCCTTGCATCCCTTTCTTTCCCTGTCATTTACAGCTCTTGACATATTATTGACGCGACCAAGCGCATTCTTGCCCCCCAATTGACAGACCCTTCCTTAGTCTGAAGATAGGAGGACAGAATGAAACAACTCACAACGACCTTGGCCCTCTTTGGCCTAGCCACTTTGGGCCTGATGTTTACTCCGTCAGCGAAGGCCGACGAATGGAACGAGAAAACCATTGTTACCTTCAATCAACCTGTTGAAATTCCGGGACGAGTGTTGCCGGCGGGCACTTACGTATTCAAGCTGCTCGATTCCCAGGCGGACCGGAATGTCGTCCAGATCTTTAACAAGGATGAGAATCATGTTTACGCAACCATTCTTGCCATCCCGGACTACCGCATGGAGCCCAAGGGCAAGACAGTCATCACATTCGAAGAGCGCCGCGCGGGAGCGCCGGAAGCCATTCGCGCGTGGTTCTACCCTGGCCGCAACTATGGAGAAGAGTTCGTTTATCCGAAACTGAAAGCCGTGGAGTTGGCCAAGGCAAACACGGAGCACGTGCTCTCGATGCCGAATGAACTGGCGAGCGCGCCGAAGGCACAGGAGTTGAAGAAGGCTCCGGTGACTGCGATCGAGCATTCCGGCAACGAAGTGACTCTGGCGCAGGTGCACCCACCTGCGGCGTCGGCTCCTTCGACGACAATGGCGCAGAACACCACGCCCAAGGAACTGCCGCATACGGCGAGCACGCTTCCTTTCATCGGCCTGTTCGGCCTGCTGTCACTCGGCTGCGCGTTCGTGGTTCGCGTCGCGCGACGCCGTTTTGCCTAGACATTCACAGCTAAGAGGAGGTTCCGCGTCGTATGCAGCCGAAAACAGTTCTCCGAATCCTGGAACACACGCTGGCGGCTATCGGAGTGGCGGCCATCGGTTACTGTGGCCTGATAATTCTCGAGGCCCGGTGGTTCCAATACCAGGAGAAACAAACATTGCTAAAGGCGTTGCGCGCGGCTCCTCCTCCGGCCGTGCCTCATGTTGTTCAACCCAAGCCCCTCCCGGAACTGAACTTTCGGGAAGGCTCGCCTCTGGGACTACTCGAGATACCTAAGTTGGGCTTATCGACGATGGTTCTGGAGGGCACGGACTCGAAGGTCTTGCGGCGGGCTGCCGGTCATGTAGAAGGGACGGCGTTCCCTTGGGGACCAGGCAATAGCGCCATCGCCGGACACCGCGACACGTTTTTCCGCCCGCTGCGCAATATCCACCCCAAGGATGAGATCGTGGTTACGACCCTGCGAGGAAGGTTCCGGTACGAGGTGGATTGGACAAAGATTGTCGATCCGCATCAGACCGAAGTACTCCGGCGGGGTTCCAGGCAAGCGCTGACGCTCATCACTTGTTATCCGTTCCATTACATCGGACATGCTCCGAAGAGGTTTATTGTCCATGCCGTCCGCCTGGCCGGCTGAAGGAGAATTCTCATGCGTTACACACTTACGCTGTTTGCCTTGTTGTTTGCTTCCGTGACTTTTGCCTCCGCCGCCACGACGCGGCAAAATTGCGGGAACTCGTTCGTACGAGCCGCCGAGGCTACGGGTCACGGTCTACATGTCGTCGCCGTGGATACCGGGAAATCCGCCGCCTGGACCGGGCACCAGGCGGCGCGCGGAGTAGGCTGGCCGGTCGCTGAACTGGGAAAAGGCG
>JADLBG010000183.1 GCA_020847895.1 Bryobacterales bacterium | reverse complement strand
GGCACTCGCGGAGTCTCCGCCTGGTCCGCCGTGTGACCGCGAAAAAGAGAAACACCTCCAAATAACAGATACCCGGCAAACGCCACCGCCGCATGGGCCGCGAAGTTATTCCACCAGTTAGTAAGCTCGTAACCCCGCAATCCGATGCGCTCCATCAGCCCGTTCACGATAATCCCGGTCGGCGCGAACGGCGAAAGCGAGCCCGAGTTCGCTCCGTTTCCCACCATGATCGCCATCAGAAAGGAAGGAATCCGCATCCGTCCGGCCGCCGCCATCGCCGCGGGAGCCAGCAGCGCCGCCGTCGCGATGTTCCCCGGCCCCATCGAAGCGAGCCCCGCCGCCAGCAGAAAGAACATCACCGGCAGCAATGCCGCATTCCCCTTGCACAGCCGGACGGCATGCCGCGAAATCTTCTCGAGCGTCCCGTTCACCTGCGCCTGCGAAAACAGCAGCGTTACTCCCGCCAGCGTCAGGAACAGATCCACCGGGAAACCGGCCGCCACTTGCTTTACACTCATGCCGCCGAGGTACACGCCGATAATCCATGCGAACGCAATGGAGAGCACACCCACATTGATCGGGCTGAAACAACTGAGCGCAATGGCGGCCGCGAGCGCTCCCACCGAGATCCAGGCAAGGTTCATGTCCTATGTTTCCAGCAGACCGCAGATCAGGATGGCGGGATGAACCGCCTGCTTCCCGGCAAGTTCCTCCACCTGATGGCGGCACGATACCCCGGAGGCAACCAGAACATCGCCAGGCCCCATCCCGCGGGCAGCCGGAAGCAGTTTGCGCTCCCCAATCGCCACGGACACCTCGTAATGCTCTTTTGCGTACCCGAATGAGCCCGCCATCCCGCAGCATCCCGCGTCCAGATCCACGACGGACGCGCCCGGAATCCGTCCCAACAGCGCCTTCGCCGGAGCGAGCAGCCCGAGCGACTTCTGGTGGCAGTGGCCGTGCAGCAGGATCCGCGCCGGGCCGGGTTTGAACCTGAGCCTTCCCGCGCACTGCGCCTCCACATACTCCTCCCATAGAAAACATTGCTCCGCCACCACTCTTGCCTGCTCCCGCGCCTCGCCCCGCAACAGCGCCGGAACGTCCTCCTTGAGCGCCGAAAGACAACTCGGCTCGCAAAACAGGAGCGGCTTGCCTTGTTTTGCCGGCGGAAACAGCAGCTCGGTATTGCGCGCAGCCTGGCGCCGGGCTTCCTCGAGAAGCCCCTGTGAGATCAACGGCCGCCCGCAGCACACATTGGGCGCCAGCGCCGCCCCCGCTCCCGCCGCTTCCAACACCCGCAGGGCTGCCTCCCCCGTCTCCGGATGGTAATGGTTGGTGAACGTGTCGCAGAACAGGAGGACCGCCGCCCCATCCTTGCCCGCTACCCGGCGGCGGAGCGGCCGCCCGTCCCACTTCGGCGGCGTGCGGCGCGCGTCAATTCCCGCAATCCTCTCGTTCAGCCACCGCGCCGGCGCGCTGCGCACAACGGCATTCGCCACGGGAGCCAGCCGGCTCCCCCAAACCGCCAACTCCGCCGCGTGCCCCAGGATCTTCGCCCGCAGTGGAACTCCGTGCCGTGCATGGTAGCCGGCGAGAAACTCACTCTTGAAGCGCGCCACGTCCACGCCCACCGGGCATTCCGCCTTGCACGCCCGGCACTCCAGGCACAGGTCCAGTACCTGCTTCACTCCTTCGTCCCCGAGTCCCGCTTCCCCCAGCCGCCCGGAGATGGCCATCCGCAGCACGTTCGCCCTTCCACGCGTCGTGTGCTGCTCATCCCGTGTCGCCATGTATGACGGACACATCGTTCCTTCCATCGTTTTCCGGCACACGCCGAGACCGCTGCACATCTCCACCGCCCCGGCGATGCCGCTCTCGAACGCCGAATAGTCGAAGTACGTGAACGGGCTCGATGTCTTGTACCGCGGCCCGTAGCGCAGATTTCCGGTCAGGCAAGGGGAATCCACAATCTTTCCGGGGTTCAGCAGATTCTCCGGATCGAACGCCTTCTTGATGGCGCGGAACGCCTGGTACAACTCCGGGCCGAACATCTTTTCCATGAACGGACTCCGCACCAGCCCGTCCCCATGCTCGCCCGAAAGCGCGCCGCCGAACTCGAGGACCAGGTCCGAAATATCCGTCGCGATGGCCTCGAACTTCTTCACGCCCTCCTCGGTCTTCATGTTCACCACCGGACGCACGTGCAGACACCCCACCGAGGCATGCGCGTACACGCCCGCCACCGTTCCGTGCTTGCGCACAATCTCCAGAAACCGGCCGATGAAGTCGCGCAGCTTCTCCGGAGCCACCGCCGTGTCTTCGACGAACGACAGAGACTTTGCATCTTCCTTCATCGCCATCGACAGTCCCAGTCCCGCCTCTCGCAGGCTCCAGATCCGCGCCTGCGTGGGAAGATCCAGCGCATGGAAGAAATGCGTCCCGTACCCCGCGGAGCGAACGTCCCGCTCCACCGCCTCCATCCGCGGCTGCGGTTCCTCCGGCGTATCCGAGTAAAACTCCACGCAAAGCAGCGCCCCGGGGTCCCCTTGAATGAACGTCCGCCGGATGCGGTCCAGGTTCGCGTTCTGCTTCGTGTGGTCGAGGATGAATTTGTCCATCACCTCCACGGCGGAGGGCTTGTGCCGGAGAATCACCGGAGTCGCGGCCAGAGCGTCCAGCAGGGTTGCGAACTCGATGGCGAGCACCGATTTGTGCCTGGGCAGCGGAACCAGGTTCAGCTTGGCCTCGAGGATAATGCCCAGGGTCCCTTCCGAACCCACCATCAGCTTCGCCAGGTTGAATGGCTTGTCCGGGTGAGCAAACTCATCGAGGTTATATCCGCCCACGCGCCGCAGAATCTTTGGGAAGCGCCGCTCCACCTCCGCGGCCTGCTCCCGCGCAATGCTCCGCGCCGCGCGATAACAACTCGCCTCGAACGTCTCCCCCGCGCACGCCGCTTCCAACTCTTCTTCGTTAAGAGGCCGAAACTGCACCACCGACCCGTCCGAGAGCAGCACCTTCTGCTCCAGCACGTGGTCGATCGTCTTTCCGTACAACACGCTCCGCGCGCCTGCCGAGTTATTCGCCATCATCCCGCCCACCGTGGCCCGGCTCGCGGTGGAAATATCCGGAGCGAACCGCAGATTGTGCGGCTTCAGCAATGCGTTCAGTTCATCCAGTACGATGCCCGGTTCCACGCGCGCCCAGCGCTCCTCCGCGTTCACCTCGAGCAGCCGGTTCAGGTACTTCGAAACGTCAATCTGCAGCCCCTCGCCGATCGCCTGCCCCGCCTGCGAAGTCCCGCCCCCGCGCATCGTGATGGGACAGCGATACCGCCGGCAAATATCGAGCGCCTTCACCACATCGTCCTGTGTCCTCGGAATCAGAACGCCCGCCGGCTCGATCTGATACACACTCGCGTCCGTGGAATACAACGCCCGCGACACCTTATCGAAACGGACCTCCCCCTTTGTTTCGGAAGCGAGGGCATGCTGAATCGAGATACGGTCCATCATCGGATTACTTCAAACGCGCCGCGCAGACGTTCCAACCCTTGGGCCAGCGTCTCTCCGCCGCTGGCAAACGAGACGCGAAGCGTGTTTTCCCCCGCCGCCCCGTAGGCCGACCCGTGGATCACCACCACGCCATGTTCATGCAGCAGCCGCCGCCGGACCTCGTTCGAAGGCTGCCCCTGCGGCGTGACATCGACCATCGCGAAGAAGCCGCCCTCCGGCGCCAGCACGCGGCAGCCCGCAAGACCCGTCAGCCGTTCGCAAACCAGGCGCCGGCGCCGCGCGTACTCCTCGCGCATCGCCGCGACGCAATCCCTCGGCCCGCGCAACGCCGCCACCCCTGCATCCTGCACGAACGTCGCCGGTCCGCGGCTCGATTGCTGCAGCACCAGGAACATCGCCTGAATCACTTCCGCCGGCGCCGCGCAATAGCCGATGCGCCACCCGGTCATCGCATAGGTCTTCGAAAAGCTGTTCAGCAGCACCGTCCGCGCCCGCAACTCCGGCGAAAGCGCAGCGGGCGAAATGTGCGGCGCTCCGTAGGTGATCGCCTCGTAAATCTCATCCGCCACCAGAACCAGGTTCCGCCGCGTCACGATCTCTCCGATGGCCGCCAGTTCCGAAGCCGTAAACACCGTGCCCGTGGGGTTCCATGGCGTATTCAGCAGCAGTACCCGGGTCCGCTCCGTGCACGCCGCGTCGATTGCCGCCGCATCCAGCGTGAAGCGGCCCTTATGAATACGCGCCGCCACGGCGCGAACCGCGCCCCCGGCCAGCAGCACCGGCGAATGATAGGCATCATAGACCGGCTCCGGCAGAATCACCTCGTCCCCCGGATTCAATAAGGCGGTGAAGGCCGCGTGAATCCCGAACGTGGCGCCGGTGGTGATCAGGATCTCGCGCCCCGGATCATAGCCGAGGCCGTTATCCCGCAGCAGTTTCTCCGCCACCGCCTCCCGCAACGCGGGTTCCCCCCGGTTGTCCGGATACCCCGTCCGCCCGTTTCGCAAGGCGCGCTCCGCGGCCTCCACAATATGCGGCGGCGTGCGAAAATCAGGCTCGCCGCGCATCAGGGAAATCAGCTTCCGGCTCTGTGATTGAAGCTGCTTCACCTCCGCCAGAATCGAGTTCACCGCCGTCGGCCGCAGCAGTTGAACTCGTTGCGATGTGTCGATTGCCGCCATCGTAAGGGAACGACTTATCGTATCATCGGCTAGATGAAACTCGTTGTCCTCGACGGATATTGTCTGAACCCCGGCGATCTTTCCTGGGACGCGCTCGGCCAGTTGGCGGAAGTGGCAGTCTACGACCGTACTCCCGCCGCGGAAGTCGTCTCCCGCGTGGGGGACGCGGAACTGGTGATGACCAACAAGACCCCCCTCGATGCCGCCGCTCTCGCCCGCCTTCCCCGCTTGCGCTACATCGGGGTGCTCGCCACCGGGTACAACATCGTCGACATTGCAGCCGCGAAGACCCGCGGAATCATCGTCGCCAACATCCCCACCTACGGCACGGCATCCGTCGCCCAGCATGCTTTTGCCCTGCTCCTCGAACTTTGTCACCATGTGGGGGTTCACGGCGAGTCCGTGCGCGGTGGCGAATGGTCGAAAAGCGCGGACTGGTGTTATTGGAAGGCCCCGCTCATGGAACTCGCCGGCAAGACCATGGGCGTCATCGGATTCGGCCGCATCGGACGGCAAACCGCGAAAATCGCCGATGCCATGGGCATGCGCGTCATCGCCAACGACACGTATGAGAGCCACCCTCCCGCTTACGAGGGCTTCCGCTTCGCCTCCGTCGAAGAAGTGTTACGCGAGTCCGACGTGATCAGCCTTCACTGTCCGCTGACTCCGGAAAACCAAGGACTCATCAACGCGGAACGCCTGCGCCTGATGAAGCCTTCCGCACTCCTGCTGAACACCTCCCGCGGCCCGCTGGTGATGGATGAAGATCTCGCCGCCGCGCTCGATGCCGGCGTCATCGCCGGCGCCGGACTCGATGTGCTGTCCGTCGAACCCCCCGCCGCCGGCAATCCGCTGTTTGCCGCGAAGAACTGCATCGTTACCCCGCACATCGCCTGGGCCACCAAAGAGGCGCGGGCACGGCTGATGGAGATCGCGGTGGGCAATGTAGCCGCCTTCCTCCACGGCGCCGCCGTCAACGTGGTGGGATAAGATTCAATCCAGTTCTATCTCCGTCCACCCTTTCATCAGATTTGGCAGCCTGCCCACGTACACGTGCCCTGTCACCGGGATCTGCGGCGAACCGGCTTTGATGTTGAACATGAGACCGCCCCTGTATCCCACGGAACCTCTCTTTACAAGGTCCTTTCGCAATTGCGACTTCTCGCTCTCCGATACCGCGTGCCCGTCCACGGCCTTTCCGTACTCTCCAAAATCGAGATATTCGCCGCTCGTTTGTTCGAGTTGGACTCGTGTGTTCAATTGCGGCCCGCCACTGGAGGACTGGCAGATGTCGACCACCGCGGACGGCGTGCGGTTGGTGTTGATGGACCGCACCTTGTCGATAATGGCGATGTGTGTGCCGTTCACCCACACGATCACGCACAGGTCCTCCATGTGCGTGATCTGCTGGATAGGGAAGAAGCGGTCCATGTAATGCCGCGGATACAGCGGCAGATACGTGGGGAAAATGCCCGCATCCTCGAGGTAGCGGCCCACGAATCCGATGCAGTCCATCCCGAACATCGCATCATCCACCATTGCCTGAAGCGGATTGATCTGGTCGAAGTACTTGGCGAGAATCGTCTTCCCTGTCGCGTCCTTGTACGCCTTGAACTTTTCCTTGTTGTACCAGATGAGGTGCATCAGAATGGAGAAATTCTCGGGCTTGCCCTGCCCGGAAAATACCCTCTCATACTCCACTGCCCCCATCTGGTGGATCGTGGGCTCATCTTCCGTCCCCTTGACCACCGCGCGAATGGCGTTCCTCAATTGAGCGGCTTTGGCGTTCCCTCCGTTGCCGGCGTCGGCGCAGAGGTATTTCCGCAGGCCGACCCAGTCAGACATGGGAACAATCCACAAGCCGGGGTCGGTCAGATCTTCAACGAATGAACTGGGGGCCGATTGTGCCGTAGGCATGCCGGGCGCCTCCTCGATGTCTGAAAATGGGGCGTGACACTCCGGTGCATGCCCATTATGATAATCGATATTTTTTCGAAATGCCTCCTCCCCCACTCGCGCTAGAATGGCCGCGATGGCTTTCCCGCCTTCCGCAATTCTGCTCTCGTCCGCGGCTTTCCTGGCCGCTGTCTGCCTCCTCCAACCTCCCTCCGCGGGGCGCGCGGCCTCCAGACGCCCGCGTTTCATGGACGTGGCGCCCAACTCCCGTTTCCCCTATATCTCCAACAACGATTTCCGCAAGCGCAAGTATTTCCCCCAGCCAATGTGCGGGGGAGTGGCCATACTTGACTACGACAAAGACGGCTGGATGGACATCTTCCTCACTAACGGCGCCACCCTCCCCGAACTGCGCCGGCCCGATTCGTCTTTCTACAACTGCCTGCTGCGCAATAAGCATGATGGGACGTTTGAAGACGTCACGAAGGTTGCCGGACTCGCCGGCGAGAATCTCGAGTTCAGTTTTGGGGCCGCGGCGGGCGACTATGATAACGACGGCTATCCGGATCTTTTTGTCGCCGGCAACGGCCGCAATGTCCTCTATCACAACAACGGAGACGGCACTTTCCGCGACGTGACGGCCCAATCCGGTCTCGCGAAACCCCCGGACACACTCAGTGTCCACGCCGCCTGGTTTGACTATGACAACGACGGCCTTCTCGATCTCGCCGTCGCCAATTACACCCTCTGGACTCCTCAAACCGACCGCCGCTGCAGGCGCGGCGACGAGGAGATGTATTGTAGTCCGAAGACATATCCCAGCGTTCCCCAACGCCTCTACCACAACCTCGGCGGCGGCAGGTTTTCCGACGTCACGGAATCCTCGGGTTTCGGAAAGATCCCCGGCAAAGGGATGGGGATCTGCACCGCCGACTTCAACAAAGACGGCTGGATGGATGTGTTCCTCGCCAATGACACGGAACGCAACTTCCTCTTCCTCAACCGGCGCAACGGCACTTTTGAGGAGGTGGGACTCCGATATGGCGTCGCCTACAACGAAAACGGCGCCGCGGTCTCCGCCATGGGCTGCGATGCCAAAGACTTCGACAATGACGGATGGGTGGATCTCTTTTACAACGATCTCATGGGCCAGATATGGGGGATCTTCGCCAATCATCAGGGCCGCCGCTTTGACTACGTATCCCCGCGGACCAAGGTCCTCCAACTCAGCACTCCTTACTCCGGATGGTCCACCGGCTTCCTCGACTATGACAACGACGGCTGGAAAGATCTCTATTCCGCCAACGGCGACGTCGACAATCTCACTCCGCAATCCCCGCAGCACGACACCTTGTTTGAGAACCACGCGGGCAAGGAATTCCTTGACGTTTCCCCGGAGATGGGCAGGGACTTTCTCCGGAAGGGTTACCAGCGCGGCTCCGCCTTCGCCGATCTCAACAATGACGGCTTCCCCGATATCGTGGTCACTTCGCTCGGGCAGCGCCCGCGCGTTCTCCTCAACTCCGCGGATAATGGCAACCATTGGCTGCTCATGGAAGCCACAGGCCGAAAGAGCAATCGGGACGCAATGAACGCGCAAATCAAACTCGTCACGCCCTCGGGCCGCACCCTATACAATCATGTATCAGCCGGCGTAGGATTCCTGTCCTCCGGTGATCCCCGGGTGCACTTCGGGCTTGGAGCCGAGCGATCGGTTGCATCCATCGAGATCCAATGGCCTTCCGGCACCGTGCAAATGCTCCGTAATGTGACGGCGGATCAAATCCTGCGAATCGTGGAACCCCGGTAGAATTGGCGGACGCAATTCCGCTTTCACATACCGGAATCTCCCCTTCCTATTGTCGGACTCCTGTGATAAACTCCTGCCCCAGGATAGGCTTCGCGCAATGTTTATCGTTGCGTGAATTTCTATGCAACTGTTTCCTTTTAGGATCTCCTCGAAGGAAGCTGAGGGGGGGGGGTGTTCATGGAAAGTGAGGTTCAAATGCAACCTTCGGCAACTCGGAAAACCCGCCGGTCCGCCGCGCTTTTGGGGTTGGCTCTTCTGGCACAGATCGCCTCTGCTCAGGACTACCGAGGCAGAATTCAAGGGACTGTGATGGATACCACCCGCGCCGCCGTGCCAGGGGCTACCGTCACGCTCACCAACGTCAACACCGGCGTTCCCGCCACACGCCAGACAAATGAAGCCGGCCACTATCTCTTCGATCTCGTGGAACCCGGCGCCTACACCATCACCGTCGAATTCACCGGATTCACCAGGTTCGTCCAGGAAAACATCAACCTGCTTCAACGCGGCGACGTGAGCGTCGACGCCACCCTCCGCGCCGGAGATGTCCGGGAAACCGTGACGGTCACCTCCGAAGCCGCTGTCGTCCAGTTCAATACGGGAAAGCTCGAAACCACCGTCGACAACAAGCTCACCTCCTCGGTTCCGCAGATCTACCGTACTCCGTTCCTGCTCGCCACGCTCGATCCATCCGTCGAAAGGAACGACTACGGCTCAGAGTACATGCCCTACCATAGCTGGGGTCCGAACCAGCAGCGCGTCGGCGGAGGCCAGAACTACACCAACGACCTCCAGGTGGACGGCGCCTCCGTTACCATCGGCTACAAGACCGGATACGTTCCCTCGCCCGACATGGTGCAGGAAGTCAACGTGCAACAAAACGCCGTGGATGCCGAATACGGCCACTCCGCCGGCTCCGCTATCAGCCTCACTCTCAAGTCAGGCACCAATGAATTCCATGGAACCGCCTTCTACCAGGGACAGTATCCCTGGGCGAACGCTCTCGAAAACCGCGTGTTCCGCACCGTCAACCTCGGACGCAATCACATGTATGGCGGCACGCTCGGCCATCCCATAAAGAAGAATAAGCTCTTCAACTTTGTCGCCTACGAGGGCTGGCGTCAGACCGATCCGCAGACGCTCGTGCAGACGCTTCCCACAGACCTCGAACGCCAGGGCAACTTCTCGCAGTCGCTCAACGTGAACGGAGGCCTTCGCGCCATCTACGATCCCTGGAGCACACAAACCTCCGCCGACGGCCGCGCCATCACCCGCGCGCCGTTTCCGGGTAACATCATCCCCTCCTCCCAACTCGACCCTGTCGCCACCGGCTACACCAGCCACCTCTGGAAGGCGAACTCGGCCGGCATCGGTCCCTATCACGTGAACAACTATTCGGTAGCCCTGCCGATTCAGTTTCCGTTCAAGAATTTCTCCGACCGCGTCGACTACAACATGACGGACAAGATCCGCATTTCCGGGCGCTTCAGCATCTTCCGCACGCCCATCACCACCTCGAACCCCACCGGTTCCGATTACTTCGTTTCCGACCGCGGCAGCGAGCGCGACTCCAAGTCTGTATCCGCCGATCTGACGTACACGCTCAGTCCGAACACGGTGCTCAACGTGCGCGGCGAATATCACGACTTTATCGACGCCGCCAAGCCAGGGGCCACCTTCACCAAGGACGGCTGGGCGAAGATCTTCCCCAACTCGAGCTTTTACGAACAGATCTTCAAAGACCCCGCCGTCCCCATCCTGCTTCCGCGCATGTCCATCACCGGCAACGACGGCTCCACACGCAACTTCAACATGGGACCCGGAGGCGGATACTGGGATCAGCGCCCCACCGCGGATGGCCTTGACGTCAAACTTGCCCAGCAGCACGGCGCGCACTACCTGAAATTCGGCTTCGAGACTCGCGGGAACCGCTCTCCGCAAGGGCTCATCCTCAGCAATCCCGGGTTCGGATTCTTCGCCAATCCTACCGCCGATACCTACGTCAATCCGAACACACGGCTTTCCGGCGACGGCTTTGCCACCTTCCTCATCGGCGCCGTAGCCCCCACCAATGGCGGATCCAGCGACTGGGATTCCAGTTCCACTTCGATGCCGGCCATCAACTTCCTCACCCCGTCCTCACGATTCTACTCGGGGTTTGTGAATGACGACTGGAAGATCAGCCGCAAGCTGACCTTGAATCTCGGCCTTCGTTACGAGTTCGAGCAAGCCTGGCGCGAATCGCAGGACCGCTCTGTGCGCGCGCTCGACCTCACCAACCCTATCCCCGAATTCCAGGGCGCCAATGCGCCCCAAATGCCGGCAGCCGTGAAGCAATACTACAACGGCGGCTGGATTTTCAATGGCGCCTTCCAGTTCGCCGGCAGCGGCGATCGCGGGCAGTGGAACTCCGGAAGCGGCACTTGGTCGCCGCGAATCGGCGCCGCCTACCGGCTCAACGACAAGACATCCCTGCGCGCCGCCTACGGCAGATACGTCACACCCTGGATTCAGGGAACCACGGACTTCAATAACCTCACCACGCCGGGCTACACCAGTTACACCGGCGCTCCGCCGCTGGTACTGGGAGTGCCGCAGATGCGCCTGTCGGATCCTTTCCCCGCATCAAACCCCCTCATTCCTGCTTACCAGAAAACGCTCGGCCGTTACACCGCGCTTGGAGATAGCACCACCTTCTATCTGCCGGACCGGCCGCGGCAAACCAGTGACCGTATCAACTTCTCCATTCAGCGCCAACTGCCGCAGAACCTGGTGCTGGACGTCACCTACTACCTCAACCTCTCCCGCTTTGTGTTCGACACCTCGCGCAACCTGAACCTGGTGGACCCCAACATCGCCTACCAGTACAAGGACGCGGTGAACCAGTCCGTCAAAAACCCGTTCTACAACATCCTCACCGTGGACAAGTTCCCCGGACCGCTGCGGTACCAGCAGAACGTGAGCATTCTGTCCCTGATGAAGCCTTACCCGCAGTACGGCAACATCATGGTGGTGGATGGCCAGCCCGGCGGCGATATGAAGTATCAGTCGCTTCAGCTCAAGCTCCAGCGTAGCTTCGGCAAAGGCTACACGCTGCTGTTCGGCTACAACTACCACTACGAAGAAGATCAGCGCTTCTATGATGACCGGGCTACCTTCGCCCAGCAGTATTCCTGGATCAGTTCCAATGCCGCGCGGCACCGTCTCTCTCTTGCCGGTTCGTGGGATCTCCCATTCGGAAGAGGCCGGCAATACATGACACAGGCGCCGCGCCTGCTAGATGCGCTTGTTGGCGGGTGGAGCCTCACGCCGGTGGCGACGTGGCGTTCCGGCCGCTTCATGCAGTTCGGCGGCATGGTGGCCAATGGTGATCCCCACATCTCCAATCCTGGACCTGCCCAATGGTTCAATACTTCGGTCTTCTCTCCGATTCCGGCTTACACACCGCGCTCCAATCCCTGGCTCTATTCCGGGCTGACCGGACCCGGGCAACTTGTCGTCAACGCGTCGCTCGTGAAGGGCTTCCACATCACGGAGAACTACCGCTTCGAGTTGCGCATGGACAGCTTCAACGTTTTGAATAGCATTACATGGGCCGATCCAAACACGAACGTCTATTCGAGCACCTTCGGCCAGTCGACCAACCAGTTGGCGAACACCTACGGGCGCCGCACCCAACTCGGTCTCCGCGTGGAGTTCTGATCGCGTTGATTGCTCTGGCCCTGGCCGCCGGCGCGCAAACCCAGGACCAGAGCTTGCGCGAGGCTGCCCGTCTCGATGCCGAACATCGCTGCGTAGAAGCGCAGCGGCTGTACCAACTGGCGCTGTCGAAGGGGCCGCCTTCGGTTGCTCTGTTGAACAATCTCGGAAACCACTACCTCACCTGCGGCGACCCGGCGAAGGCCCGCGTCTGGTTCGAGCGCCTCGTGCAGGCAAACCCCTCTCATCCGAATGCGAACCTGCAACTGGCGCGCATCGAAACCGCGGAGAAGCACGGCGTCAAGGCGCTCGAATATCTGTCGAGAGTCCGCGAAACCGGGCCCGCCGTGGAACTCCTGCGAGCCGAAGCCTCCTACTATGCGGGGCAGCGCGAGACGGCCGTTTCCCTGTTCGCGGACATCGAGCGGAAGGCCGCCGGCGACCCGCGTATCCTCTTTCCCTTGGGCGTGGCGTGCGCCCGCGCGGAGCTCTACGATTGCGCCGAGCGGGCTTTCCAAGCTGTACTCGAGAAGTATCCGGACGAGTTTGATGTCCTGTTCAATCTCGGCCGGGCCGCCGCGCGCGCGGGACACTATGACCGCGCCGGCCGCGCTCTCGAGGTGGCTCTCAAGCTTCGCCCCGAGGACGCCGATGCGCTATTCGAACTCGGCCTTCTGTACGCCGCCAGGCAGGATTACACGCGTGCCGTGTTCCTGCTGGCTCGGGCCGGCCAGCGCGCTCCTCGGAGAGCGGACATCCAACTCGCGCTTGCCCGGTCCGCCGAAGGGGCAGGATACTATGGCGATTCCGTACTCGCCTATGACCGTCATCTCCAGCTTCAACCGGAGGACGACGCGGCCCGCCGCGACCGCGCGCTGGTCCTGGGTCTCACCGAAGCGGGACTTCCCGAGGCGTTGCGGCAACTCACCGATTATATAAGGAAGCATCCGCGGGATCCCGTTGCACCCTACGATCTTGCCCGGCTCACATGGCGCGGCCATCCGGATCAGGCTTTGGCGCACCTGAATGCTGCCATCCGAGCCAAGCCGGATT
>JADLBG010000182.1 GCA_020847895.1 Bryobacterales bacterium | reverse complement strand
TCTTCGGCGGCGGCATCGATCTCCTGGAGGCGCGCGGGAACCGGGTTCATGGGGATCAGACGGGCGCCGTCGATGCGGCAGACGGCGTGCTCATGCGGCTCGCGGCAGTCGATGAGGAGGACGCGAACCCCGCCATCCAGGCAGCTCCGCGTCTCCTGAGGCGTGATCTCGAGCGGTAGTTCTTCGGGCATTCCTCTCTATTTTACAGGGCAGGCGAAGATGATCAGGTTCCCGCCGGGCTCGTAGAGTCCGACTTCCTTCATCCCATAGACCGCGGTGCGGACGGGCAGGGCGAGAGGAAGGCCTTCGATCCGTTGCAGGATGTCGTCGAAGTCTTCCACCTCGATGAAGAGGGCAGCCTTGGCGTTGCGGCAATACTCGCCGAGAGAAGGAACGTCCTTGGCGGAGCTCGTGTGGGTCTGGAGCATGATTTCGGCGGCGCCTTTCTGGAGGATGACGAAGCCGAGTCTGTCGTCTTCGGGCACGGAGACGGTGACGTCGAAACCGAGGCGCTTGGTCCAGAACTCGAAAGAAGGTTCGAGTTCGGGCACGGGAAGGCGGGCTAGCGGCGATTGTAAGAATCGGACATTTCCGAGGGGCTGCGCCCGCTCCACTGGCGGAAGTCGTGGATGAAGTGGGCCTGGCCGTAATAGCCGCAATCGAGGGTCACGCCGGTGAGACTGTTGAGGTCCACAAGCACTCCACGCGCGGGTGGAGGAGGGGTCCTGGCGAATGCTCCCGGTAAGGACTGGACATTCGCCTTCATTCTAACCTTGCTTGCGGTATGATAATCGCTGCCTCAGGATAGTACCCCATGAAACGATCCATCACTCTCCAGATCAACGGAAAGATACATACCGGCGAGGTGGAGCCGCGTCTGCTTCTCATCCACTACCTGCGCGAAGTGGCGGGGCTGACGGGACCTCATATCGGATGTGAAACCTCATTGTGCGGCGCCTGCACCGTAACGGTGGACGGCAAGGCCGTGAAGTCGTGCACGATGTTCGCGGTTCAGGCCGACGGCAGGGATGTGGTGACCATCGAGGGACTGGCCTCGAATGGAGACCTGCATCCGTTGCAGACGGCCTTTTGGGAAGAGCACGGGGCGCAGTGCGGCTACTGCACGCCGGGAATGATCATGGCGTCGAAGCAGCTTCTCGAACGGAATCCGCATCCGGGCGAGGAAGAGATCCGGCATGGCATCAAGGGGAACCTCTGCCGCTGCACGGGGTATCAACACATCGTCAACGCGGTGAAGGCCGCGGCCGCGAAGATGGGAGCGTAATCATGGCGAGCACAGTCACCAGGACCGAAACCCTGTTCGGGAAGAAGATGAAGCGGAAGGAAGATCCGCGTCTGATTACCGGGACGGCCACGTATGTGGACGATATACAGATGCCGGGGATGCACCATGCGGTGATCCTGCGCAGTCCGTATGCGGCGGCGCGGATCAAAGGCATTGACGCCAAGGCGGCGCTGGAGTTGCCCGGCGTGGCGGCGGTGTTCACGGGAGCGGACGTGAAGGACGTGGGTCCGGTGCCGTGCGGGGCTTCGCTGCCGGGGCTGCGGGTGCCGCACCACCATGTGCTGGCGCAGGACCGGACGTACTTCGTGGGGCATCCGGTGGCGGTGGTGGTGGCGGCGGACCGCTATATCGCGCGGGACGCCGTGGACCGGATCGAAGTGGATTGGGATCCGCTCGAAGCGGTGGCGGAGCCGGAGAAGGCGCTCGAAGCGGGGGCTCCGGCAGTGCATCCGCAATGGCCCGATAACAAGGCTTTCGACTACCATCAGGAGCACGGTGAAGTGGACAAAGTGTTCGCCGAGGCCGATGTGGTGGTGAAGCAGCGGATCACGAGCCAGCGGCTGATTCCCTGCGCGATGGAGACGCGCGGGGTGGTGGCGGAGTGGAAGAGCGGCGAGAAGTCGCTCACCATCTACACTTCCACCCAGATTCCGCACCTGATGCGAAGCCTCGTGGCGGGGATGCTGGGCATTCCCGAAAACAGGCTGCGGGCGGTGGCGCCGGAAGTAGGCGGCGGGTTCGGCAGCAAGCTGAACGTGTATGCGGAAGAAGCGCTGATGGGCTTCGTGGCGATGAAGATCGGCAAGCCGGTGAAGTGGATCGAGTCGCGGCGGGAGAACATGCTGGCGACCACCCATGGACGCGGACACGTGGACTACTATGAGATCGCCGCGAAGAAGGACGGGACGATTGTCGGGATCAAGCTGAAGCTGATCCAGGATGTGGGGTCGTATCACCAACTGCTGACGCCGGCGATTCCGACGCTGTCGGTGCTGATGATGCCCGGGGTCTACAGGTGCCAGAACATCCGCGCGGATATTGTGGGGGTGTTTACGAACTGCGTGCCGACGGATGCCTATCGCGGGGCGGGGCGGCCGGAAGCGATGCATGGAATCGAGCGGATGGTGGACATCCTGGCGGCGGAGATGAAGATGGACCCGGCGGAGTTGCGGTTGAAGAATTTCATTCAGCCGGAGGAGTTTCCCTACGCGACCGCGACGGGGCTGACGTATGACAGCGGCGACTATGCAAAGCCGCTGAAGAAGGCGCTGGAGATTGCCGGGTACGCGGCGCTGCGGCAGGAGCAGCGGACGGCGCGAACGGAAGGGCGGCTGATGGGGATCGGGCTTTCAACGTACGGCGAGATCTGCGCGATAGGACCGTCGCCCGCGACTCCGGCGGGAGGATGGGAGAGCGCGACGGTACGGATTGAGCCTTCGGGGAAGGTGACGGTGCACACGGGGTGCTCGCCGCACGGGCAGGGCGAAGAGACGACGTTCGCGCAGATAGCGGCGGATGAGCTGGGCGTGGATTTCGACGATATCATCGTGCTGCACGGCGATACCGCGATTGTGCAGTATGGCATCGGGACGTTCGGGTCGAGGGGGACCGCGATCGGCGGAACCGCGATGTACTTCGCCATTCAAGAGCTGAAGGCGAAGATCAAGCGGTTTGGAGCGATGATGCTCGATTGCGACGATGTCGCCTTCTCGGGAGGCCGGTGCGTGTGTAACAAGACGGGCAAGAGCGTGAGTATTCAGGAGATTGCCGCGGCGTCGTACCGGGCGATGAAGTTGCCGCCGAACACGGAACCGGGGCTGGTGGCGACCTACTTCTGGGAGCCGCCGAACTTCACGTTCCCGTTTGGAGCGCACATCGTTGTGACCGAGGTGGACAAGGAGACGGGAGATATCGAGGTCAAGAGGTACGTGGCGGTGGATGATTGCGGAAAGATCATCAATCCGCTGGTTGTGGCCGGGCAGATTCATGGCGGCGTGGCGCAGGGCTTGGGGCAGGCGCTTTACGAGGAGGCGGTTTACGACGACAGCGGGCAGTTGATGACGGGGGAGTTCATGGATTACTGCGTGCCGAAGTCGACCATGGTGCCGTGGATTGAAGACAGTAATACGGAGACGCCGACGCCGGTAAATCCACTGGGCGTCAAGGGAGTGGGTGAGGCTGGAACCATCGGCTGCTCGCCCGCGGTAGTGAACTCGGTGGTGGACGCGTTGAGCCCGCTGGGCGTGCGGCATATCGATATGCCGATGAATCGGGAAAAGATCTGGAAGCTGGTACAGGGAGGCGCGGCATGATTGCCCAGAACTTCGAATATGAGACTCCGGCGACCCTCGAAGACGCGCTGGAACTGCTGGCGGACGGGGCGAAGGCGCTGGCCGGGGGAATGAGCCTGATTCCGCTGATGAAACTGCGGCTGGCGGTTCCGGAGAAGGTGGTGGATCTGCGGCGCGTGCCGGGTTTGAACTCCATCCGGGTGGCGGAAGGGCGGCTGCATATCGGGGCGATGGTGACACACTACGAATTGGAGTCCACGCCGCTGGTGCGGAGGAGCAGCCCGCTGCTGGCGGCGGCGGCGGCTTCCATTGGGGACGTGCAGGTGAGAAACCTGGGGACGCTAGGGGGAAGCATCGCGCACGCGGACCCGGCGGCGGACTACCCGGCGGCGCTGCAGGCGCTGGAGGCGGTGATCCGGATTGCGGGCAAGGGTGGAGAGCGGGCGGTGAGCGCGGCGGAGTTCTT
>JADLBG010000181.1 GCA_020847895.1 Bryobacterales bacterium | reverse complement strand
GCGCTGCCCTTGACAGGTTTCGGATTGTCCATCGGCTCGAGGGTGGTGGTGTTGCGGGCGTTGCGCTCCATGTTCATGAGGCCGTCGGTGAAGCCATCCCCGCCGTGAATGGGGATACGGCGTCCACCCTTGTCGGCGTATTGCAACTCGCCGAGGGCGACATCGAGCGCGATGTGGCGGGAGCGGAGGAGATTCACGGCGCGGGTGAGGTTTTCAATAGGAACGCGGCCGGGCGCGAGGCCGCGCGGGGCGCCCACGGGGTCGGCGGGGTTAAAGCCGGTGGCGAATAGCTTGCCCTTGTCAAGAAAATCCGGCTGGGCGAACTGGCCGAGCCATTCGCGGAAGAGCACGGCTCCGCGGCTTTCGAGGTTGTCGCGGTTGTCCCAGGCGGCGAGGACGTCACATGCCTGGGCGAGATCCTGAGACGCCTGGCGGCAGCGGGCGACCAACTCGTCCTTGAGCAGTTCGGCGGTGAGGCTGCGGTTACTGAGGATGGCGTTGCCGAGTTCGTCGAGCGTGAATTTGTGATCGGGGCCGGCGGGTTGATCGGGGGAGCGCAGGGAGAGGGTGAGGGCGTTATTGCGGGTGCGGAGGGATCGTGCGGTGGCCTGCTCGCCCTGGAGCGGCGAGTAGCGTCCGGTGATGAGCGCGCCGGCGTTGGCGAGCCAGAAGCTGTCATTGGCATTGAACACGTAGTCGGCGCGCTCGATTTGGGGCATGTGGGAGAAAGCAATGACGCCGGGGGAGCGGGCTCCCTTGTCGATCTGCCACTCGAAGCGGGAATCGCTTCCGGGCAGCAGCACGATGCCCTGCTGGTAGAGGCGTTTGGTGGCGGAATCCATTTGGCGGAGACGCAGCCATTCGGCGATGGCCTCCGGACTGAGGTTGGGAGTGGAGGCGCTGTCGGTGTACCATGCGATGCCTTCGCGTCCGCTGGAGATTGTATTCACCCAGGGCATGGCCTGGTAACGGGCGTGGGCTGCCTGAAACTCCTTCATGGAACGGGCGCGTCCCATGGCGAGCCATTGTGCGGCGCTGTTGGTGTTGTCCCAGTTGGCGTCACGCACGGCGACCGCCCGCTTCGCGTTCCAGGCGAGGTTCGGGAAGTTGACGATGGGTCCGTAGTGGCTGAACCAGACGGTATGCTCTACGGTTCTGAAGCCGCCATCAGGTTGTTTGACCTGAACGGAGACGCGGCGCGCCGTCATGGCGCGTTCCTGCTTGTCGTAGAGATAGGTGGTAGCCTTGCCGGGCGCGAGATCGAGAGAGTAGAGCGTGAATCGCTTGCCGGCGGAGACGGTGTGTGTCCAGGCCATATCACGATTGAAGCCGATGGCGACGCCGGGCGCGCCGATGAGCCCGCTGCCGTAAACATCGAGCTTTCCGGGGATGCGGAGGTGTTTTTCCCAGAAGCGGTTGGAGCCGACCCAGGGATAGTGAGGGTTGGCGAGCAGCATGCCCCTGCCTTCGGCGCTGCGATCCCTGCCGATGCCCCAACCGTTGCTGGCGAGATCAGGCGGAGTGTAGGGGATGAATGCGGTGGCGGCGGGAGCGTTGCCCGAGGGTGGCGCGGCTGTGGCGATCATGGGTGCAAGCTGAGTGATGACCAGCAGGATGATCTGCTGGTAGGCTGCGAGGTCTGTGGCGGTGACGGGCATCACCCAATCCGCGCCGCGGCACCATCCGCCGATTTTGTCCTTGCCTGTTACGGCCAGGTAGTGGCTGTAGCCGGCGGCATACCCCGTGTACCAATCGCGCAGTTCGGGAGGCAACCTGGCGAGCATGGTGGAGGCGCGGGTGGTGAGATCGAGGGCTTTCATGGCGATGTCGCTGCGCAGATGCTCGTCGTCTTTGCCGGCGCCGAAGTACTTGGCGCGTTCGCCGCGGGCGCGGATTACCTGGTCGGCGACGCTGCACAGGTGGTCTTCGGCTTGCGCGTAGCCTTCGCCGAAGCCGAGGCTGCCGAAGTCCTTCGCTTCGATATGGGGGATGCCATAGGTAGTGCGCCGGATGTGTGAATGGAAGCGGGGTTCGGCGGCGAGGCTCATACAGAGCAGGAAGAGCGCGGCGAAGGCGCGGAGGCGGGGCATGAGGTAGAGTTTACCTCCGTAATCTGTGATGCGGAGAATCGAAGAATGTCCACGCTGCATCTCTTGACTGTGAATCTCCTGGCTATTACGGGGAGCCTGCGGGCGAATTCGTCCAACATGCGGCTGCTGAAGGCTCTTTCTTTGCTGCTTCCGGCGGATTGGGAATTGCGCTTTTACGAAGGCCTCGGGGATCTGCCGCATTTCAATCCGGATCTCGATGTAGAGCCGGTTCCGCCCGAAGTGGCTGCGTTTCGTGAGCAGTTGCGATGGGCGGATGCCGTGGTGATCTCGAGCCCGGAGTATGCACATGGAGTACCGGGGTCGCTGAAGAATGCGCTGGACTGGGTGGTGGGCAGCGGCGAGTTAGTGGAGAAGCCGGTGGCTCTGCTGAACGCTTCCCCGAGGAGCACATATGCACAGGCATCGCTCGCTGAAACGCTGCGGACGATGTCGGCGGTGGTGCTGGATGAGGCTTCAGTGGCTGTTCCGCTGCCGGGAAGCAAGCCGGGAGTGGGGGAGATTGCGGCCAATGCGGAATTCTCAGCGCTGCTGAGATCGGCGCTTCAGGCACTGGAGGCGGTTACTCAAGGCAGCCGGATCAGCCCTTAGTAGCCGGCGGCTTTGCCTGAGCCGCGGGAATCCGCGCCGCCCAGCCGGACGCCGTTCGCATCGACGGCGATGCCGTGTACCTGACCAATGACGGCGGGTTCGGGTGCGAATTTATGGCCCTTGGCTTCGAGGGCGTGGAGGACATCCTTCGCGAGCGCGTGGCGTTCGCAGCGCACGATATCGGGGAGCCATTGATGGTGGATGCGCGGCGCGTCGATGGCTTCCTGAATGTTCATGCCGTGATCGATGAGATTCAGCGTCACCTGTAGCACGGTGTTCGGGATGGTCGTGCCGCCTGGAGTGCCGATGACGAAGGCGAGTTTGCCATCCTTGACGGCGATGGTGGGTGTTTGGGAGGAGACGGGCCGTTTGCCGGGCGCGATGGTGTTCGCCTCTCCCGCCGGATAGCCGAACGCGTTCGGAGCGCCGGCCTTGGCTGCAAACTCGTCCATCACATTGTTGAGGAAGAAGCCGGCTCCTGTGACCACGATACCGCTGCCGTAACTGTCGCGCAGCGTATAGGTATTCGAGACCGCGTTGCCCTGGGCATCGACGACGGAGAAGTGGGTGGTGTCGTTCGATTCCCGAGGGAGACTGCCTTCGCGGATCTGCTCGCTTGGCGTGGCGCGGTCCTGGCGAATGGATGCGGCGCGGGTAGCGACGTAGGCCGGGGACAAGAGGCGCGCCAGAGGCACGGTTACGAACGCGGGATCGCCAAACCAGGCGGCGCGGTCGGCATAGGCGCGCTTCATGACTTCAATGAGGAGGTGATCCGCGGCCGAGGAGTGAGGGCCCATCGAGCGCAGGTCGAAGCGTTCGAGCATGCCGAGCATCTGCATGAGGAGGAATCCGCCGGAACTCACGGGCGGCATGCTGATGAGTTCATAGCCGCGATAGCGCCCGCGGACGGGTTCGCGCAGGATGGCTTTGTATTGCTTGAGATCGTCGAGAGCCACCAGCCCGCCGTTGGCCTTCATCTCCGCCTCGAGCAGACGGGCTGTTTTCCCGTCGTAGAATTCGCGGGGGCCGTTCGCGGCAATGCGGCGCAGCGTGGCGGCCAGTTCCGGTTGCGTGAGGCGGTCGCCTTCGTTGTAGAAGCGGCCGTTGCGGAGGAAGATGCGTTTGGTTTCGGCGTATTGGGAGAATCTGCGTTCACTGGATTGGAACTGCCGCGCCAAACTGTGGGAGACGGGGAAGCCTTCCTCGGCCAGGCGGATGGCCGGCGCCAAAACATCTTTCCATGGTTTTGTTCCAAACTTTTCGAGAGCGAGAGCCATACCCGCCACCGTGCCGGGGACGCCGGCGGCGCGGTGGCCCGTCTTCGGAGCATCGGGAATGACATTGCCGGCCGCGTCCAGGAACCTGGTTTTCGAGGCGCGGCCGGAGGCGGTTTCACGGTAATCAATGGCGGCGGCGCGGCCATCGTTGCGGCGGATGACCATGAATCCGCCGCCTCCGATATTGCCTGCCGACGGGTATGTGACGGCGAGCGCAAAGGCGGTGGCGACGGCGGCGTCGACGGCATTTCCGCCCTGCTTCAGGATTTCGACGCCGGCATCGGTAGCCTCGGCCTGTGCGGACGACACCATGCCGTGGCGCGCGCGAACGGGTTGGGGAGACGCGCTCCAGAGCACGGGCGCGGCACTCAAAAGCACGGCGGTCAGCACACGAAGGGGATTCATGAATTGCTCCTT